>JBFMCM010000314.1:0-2864 GCA_040754355.1 Chloroflexota bacterium
GATAGCCCCAAGAATGGCAACGGCTATATTTCCCCCATGGTTGCCGCAGGGGAAGGTTACCGCATCCACATTACCGGTCTGACCCACGATGAGCGGGGCTACCCAGCCATGAATGCCCGGGCGCAGGAATGGAACGTCAATCGGCTGGTTGACAAGATTCGCAACCATCGCGACGACATCATCCAAGTGGAAGAACAGAATCTAAAGGATGCCGAGGTGGTGGTCGTCTCATACGGCATTTCGGCGCGCACCTCCCTTTGGCCGATAGAACAGGCTCGTCAGGAAGGTATTAAGGTGGGTTACCTGCGTTTGATCACGGTTTGGCCATTCCCTGAGGAACGTATCCGCAAGCTCGCAAAAAAAGTACGTGCTTTTGTAGTACCTGAACTCAATATGGGCCAAATTATTAGGGAGGTTGAGCGTTGCGCGGCCGGTCATGCGCAGGTCCTCGGCGCCCACCGCCCAGGTGGGGACGTACTCGAATCCCATGATGTGTTGAATGTCATTCGCAAGGCAGCCGGTCGCCCGACAAAGGCTGTGACTCATGTTGAAAGGTCTGTAGAGTCAGCCGAGGAGTAAAAATGACCGAAGAAGAGATGCACCGCAGTGAACGCCTGAAAATGCTGGGCTACGAATCTCCGGCGAAGAGTGATTGGGTGACCGGTCTGCACCCGATGGACAGCCTTCTGCGCGGCGAACGACTGCCGCATATTTGGTGCCAGGGTTGCGGTTTGGGCGTAGCGCTGACCACTTTCGTTGGTGCTTTGCAATGGCTGGAAACACATCGAGACTGGGACTTGGATAAAGTGGCGGTAGTTTCAGGTATTGGCTGCACAGGCCGCATTGCCGGTTATGTGCGCCTGGACTCGTTCCATACTACCCACGGGCGTGCCATTCCCTTCGCCACGGGATTAAAGATGGCCAATCCAGAGTTGAAAGTGGTGGTGGTGTCCGGGGATGGGGACATTGCGGGGATTGGCGGTAACCATTTTATCCACGCCGCCCGGAGAAATCTGGACATGACCATCGTGTGTGTCAACAATTTCAATTACGGCATGACGGGAGGGCAGGTCGGTCCGACCACGCCGCATGAAGGCCGGACTGTCACCACGCAGTATGGGAATTTCGAATATCCTTTCAACCTGCCATACCTGGCAACAGCCAGCGGTGCCTCATTCGTTGCTCGTTGGACTGTTTTGCATGCCAGGCAGTTGGAATGGACATTGCGTGAGGCACTACAGCACCCCGGTTTCAGCTTTGTGGAGATTATTGCCCCATGTTCGACTGCGTATGCACGCTGGAATCCCGAAGGACGCGGCTTGGACCCGGAGAAACTTGGCAGGCGCGGTCTCGAGACCATGAAGTTCTACCAGAAGGTAGGGCGTACCGCCAACGGAATACATCCCAAGGACGCGGATGTGGTTGTAAACGAGAAGGGCGAGATTACAGAAATTGTCGAAGGTAAGTTTTTAGACGAGCCAAAACCCGACCTGCTCCAAGCCATGAACCGGTTGAAAGATCAGGCTGAGAAGGTTTTGTTGGAGGAAAAAACTGCTCTCGAGAGACGTGCTGGACTGAGTCTTCCAAAACGCACCTCCCCCGTACTGCGGACGGAGGTTCAGTTGGGTGGCTTTGGCGGACAGGGCATCATCAGTGCCGGGAGAATCATTGGTCAAGCCGCAGCCATCTATGATAACCTAGAGGCATGTTTCACTCAGTCCTATGGCCCGGAAGCGCGCGGCGGCGCAGCCGGTTCACAGGTGGTCATTTCCAGTGGGCCCATTCACCACCCGCATCTCATTCAACCGACAAGCATGATTATCATGTCGCAGGGAGCGTATGCAAAGTACCTGCCCACATTGGCTCCTGGCGGAGTCTTATTGATCGATGACGAACTGGTCACTTTGGCGGCAGATCACCGCAAGGATGTCAACACCTATGGCATCCCGGCCATACGCATCGCCGAGAGTGAGGGAACCAGCCGGGCGGCCAATACTGTAATGCTCGGCTTCTGGACCGCGATTGTTGGGGTTGTCAGCCGGGAAGCCATGCGTCAGGCGGTAGCCGAATCGGTGCCGGCCAAGACTGTGGACCTTAATATGCGCATTTTTGAAATTGGCTACGAAAGAGGGCTTGAACTTGTTGGGGAGAGGAAAAAATGAGCAGGGAGGTGCTCGTCTTAGGCAGCAGCCCGGCCGGACTCCAGGCAGCCATTGACCTGGCAGATGCCGGAATCAAGGTCTGCCTGGTTGAGCCGAAAGCCTTCCTGAATGGGGAAAATGTCGCAGATATACCTGCTCATTTGCTGAATACGCGTTTGTTGGAGGTCCTGCGACATGCCAACATCCGTGTCTGCATCGGGACGCGGCTGACCGCCATCGAACAAAAAGATGACAGTTTCCGGGTTTCGTTGCAGGAAGTACCGCGCTACATTGATGCCGCGCGCTGCACTGCCTGTGGTGAATGTACTGAGACCTGCCCGGTGACCGTTCCAGGTACGACACACAAGGCCATATACCTGGATGGACAACCAGGCGTTATGGCGATTGCAAAACAGGGCCGCGCACCATGCGCCAGCACATGCCCGGCAGGTATCCATGTTCAAGGATATGTGGCTTTGATTGCCCAAGGACGTTTTCGAGAGGCTGTCGACTTGATCCGAGAAGCGATGCCTTTCCCTTCCGTCTGCGGGCGGGTTTGCAACCACCAGTGCGAAATGGCCTGTACGCGCGGCAAAGTTGATGAGGCTGTGAACATCATGGCGCTGAAGCGTTTCGTCGCGGAGTGGGATTATACCCATCGGCAGACAGCGCCCGCGGCCGAGAGAAGATCACCTGAGCCGACAGGTAAGAAGGTGGCCATCG
>JBFMCM010000315.1:0-6431 GCA_040754355.1 Chloroflexota bacterium
ATCAGAGAACCGCCTGGAACAGGCGGTTCTCTTATGATTGGGACTGCCGTGCTTACTTTAGGATGTGCTTTTTGAAGAACCAGATGACCAGCAGGGTCAGCACGACCGGGGCGAGGAAGCCCACCGTGGCGGTGAAGATGCCGGTCAGATACGGACCGACAGCGATGAGGCTGTCGAAGGCGCCCGCCACCGCCGCCAGTACCAGGAAGCGGATGCCGATGTGGGCTACATCGTTGTAGTCGAAATACATGAAGGCGGCCAGGATGCCGACGATGATCAGGATCCAATTCAGCCAGTCGAAGGAAAGGCCGAACAGACCGACAACGACTGCAACGAGAAGGCCGAGCAGGAATAACCACTTGCCGAGGGACTTGGCGTTCACTTGTATTCTCCTTTTTGGTGAGATTGGATGGACGTCCAGAAATTAAAACAACAATAGACCGGAGAGGTTACGGTCTATTGGTAATCAAAATGTCATCTATGAGAGAATGTCTTGAAACTCTTTTTTCCACAGATGGACACAGATAAAGGGAATTTATGTACCGGTCATTGGGCTTTTCACCAATGCAACAGCGTTCATCTGTGTTAGTCTGTGGTTCCTGAAGCCTTCTAATGGCCGTTGGATCTGTTCTATCTCCAGTAGAGATTGGTGATGTAAAAATAATCGCTGTTTGTCATGATATTCTCGTCGTAAAGTGTTAATCTCTCTCCGGTATCCAGGTTGGTCTGGAAAATACTGATCGAAAACTGATTGTCGGGGGTGACAGAGGTGAGGAAGAACAACACTTTGTTTCCTTCTGGCGACCAAACCACGCGCGGGTTCAGCGAACCGCTAATCCCATCCATCTTCCCGAAGTCATATAGAATGCCATTCGTCAGATTAAGCATATATGTTTGAATGCGCAGGGATCTTTCGAAGTAAGCGCTGTAGACATCGTAGATGATAAAGAGTTCATTGCTGTCTGGTGAGAAGGCATAGTCGCGCACGTCCGGGTAGACCATGAATCCGCCTTCTTCCGGGAAGTAGATGATCCGGCGGCTGGCGAGACCCCGGTCGGGTTCTTCGAGCAGGAGGTAGCCGATATGGAAGTAATTATCCTGGGTAGCCGCAGCCGGGTTCAGGAAAGCCATTCGCTCGCCGTCGGGAGAAAAGACCGGTCGGGCATACGAATCGAGGCTGGTAGAAGTTTGATCCAGGTCGAGACGATAAATCCCATCCGACTGGCAGAAGTCTTTGGATGCGCAATTGCCACTGTTGAAATAGATCTCCCCATCCCTCACGGACGGGAACAAGTCGAACGCTCCGCCCGCTTCGGTCTGGAGGGGATTGTCCTGATCAATTCGAATAATCTCGCTCTCGTTACCATTCCAATATGCACCTTGTTTGCCCATCCAGAAGAATGTATTGCTGACCAAATTGGCCGAGCCATCTGCCAGATTAACCTCATACAGGTAATTGGCTTGGTTCACCAGCAGGCGCTGGCCGTCCTCGCTGACATCTTGCAGGTCGAAGCCTTCGCCGAGGAGGAGAGTCAATATCTGGGAGGCGTAATTGTACGCGTAGACTCCCTGGGAGGCTACTGCGCCGTCATGGGAACTGGCGGCGGCAAAGAAGACACAGCCTCCGTCGCAGTCCGGGGTGCTGACCTGCGGCCCGGTCTGGGAAACGGGGCCTGGCGCAGGCGTGGAAGTGATGACGGTGCTGCTTGGGTTTGTGCTGGCAGCCGTATTCCCCATTTCAACAGCCTGCCAGATCGTATATAAGGCGCGCAACGCCAGGATATTTTTCAGGTCGTAGCCTTCCTGGCTCAGGTGGAAGCCGTCCCGGTCGGGATCAATCCCGGCGTTCTCGATATATTGGGCGGCCCGCCAGAAATTGACGACCGGCACATCGTAATCACGCGCCACCCGCACGATGGCCGGGTTGATGACGTGCGCGCCGGAGTCGACTTCGGCGGCATCGGCTTTGGTGAGCAGGATCGGCACGCTCCCGCGCTCGATGACATAATCCAGGATTTCGCGCAGATAGGCCTCGTATCGGTCAATCGTTTTTTGATCGAGCCAGGTCTCCAGGGTGATGAAAACGTAGGCCGGGTTGTTCAGGCGGTATTCGCAGGTCAGCGGGGTCTCGCCGGGTTTGCAATAATGCGGGTCGGCCTGGATGGGGGTCAGGAGCGAGGCAGCGGTGAATCCCCCGCGCGAGGTCACTCCCCAGTGATCGAATGAAGCCTCGAACCAGTTGATGGCATCCCAGAGATAACTTTCCGCACTGTCGGGCGCCAGTTCGCCGATTGCGAAAGGCCCCATGAACACATAAGGGATGGACTGACAGTCGCCAATGACACTAAAAGTGTGTGGATCGCGACCCTGGGCTTGGCCATCTTGGTAAATCTGGAAAACGTGCTCGCTCACCTCAGGAAGAATGGGAACATCCCGCCAGTCAATTTCTGGCGCATGGGTTTTTGTAGCAGAAACTGGTTGTTCTGTCGTTAGCCCCGCGGTGGCTTCGGCTGTCGTGGGGGTTTCACTGCCGGACGGATTTTCTGACGGTTCCGACGTTCCAACCGCAGATGTGGATTCTCCAGGTGATGACTCCGTGGAGACATCATTTTCAGGTCCACAGGCCACCAGTAAAATTATGCTCGAAATTACCAGGATAAGAGTTTTCCAACCAAAGGACCGCATTGGCTTGGTTTCCTTCTCAGAAATGGGATGGCGCGCCGTGTTCTCGTGCAGCGGCTTTTCTTACTTGGTTACTGTCTTCGAAAACAGGCAGATTCTACCCACCGGCTGACTGGAAGTCAATCACCGCCGCGCCGGTCAACTTACCGGAGCGCAGCCGACCGAGAGCCTGCTCCGCGGCTTCGAGGGGGAAGGCCTGCACCTCGGCTTTGACCGGCACCCCAGGGGCGAGGGCGAAAAATTCTTCGCCGTCGCGCCGGGTCAGGTTGGCCACCGAACGGAGGAGGCGTTCCTCCCAAAGAAGGGAATACGGGAACGACGGGATATCGCTCATGTGGATTCCCCCGCAAACCACCGCGCCGCCCTTGCGGGTGGCTTTCAACGCCTCCACCACCAGTGCGCCAACCGGTGCAAAGATGAGCGCCGCATCGAGCGGCTCGGACGGCTGGGTGATGGAATCCCCGGCCCAGTCCGCGCCATGGCGCAGGGCGAATTCCTGCGCGGCCCGGTCGCCGGGTCGGGTGAAAGCATAGATTCGTTTCCCCTCATACTTGGCAATTTGGGCGATGAGATGCGCCGCGGCGCCAAAACCGTAGATCCCCAGCCTCTCGACATTCTCCCCGGCCATTCGGTAGGTGCGGTATCCGATCAGACCGGCGCAAAGCAGCGGGGCCGCCTCCACGTCGCTGTACGCGGTGGGGAGGGTGAAGCAGAACTGCTCGTCAGCGACGGTGTATTCGGCAAATCCGCCGTCCACATGGTAGCCGGTAAAGGTGGGATGATCGCACAGGTTTTCCTGGCCGCGCCGGCAGGCAGGACAGGTTCCATCAGCGGAACCCAGCCAGGGTACACCGACCCGGATCCCGGTCCGGAAACGCCCGGCTCCTTCTCCTGTTTCAACAACCGTTCCGACGATCTGGTGTCCCAGCACGAGCGGCAGTTTCGGCTCGCTCAGTTCACCGTCTGCGATGTGCAGGTCGGTATGGCAGACGCCGCAGGCGTTCACCTTGAGCAGCACCTGTCCCGGCCCCGGCCTCGGAACGGGGAGTTCGGCCAGCCGCAGGGGAGCGTGCGGGGCGTCGAGCAGCATGGCTTGCATGGTTTTTGGAATTCTCATCAGTCCGATTGCATCTTAGGCAGGGAAATAGCAACCAAACAATCCGTCGGATTTACTTCCATAGGGAGGTGTTATTTGAAGGTTATCCCCTTTTATCTGGTTTGATCAGGCGGTTGCCTCAATCGCCAGATGCCAAACTCGCCCACGGTCTCCGTCGTCTCGACTGGCTCATACCAGCGTTGCCGGGTTCCAATTTTGGAACGCAACTTCCACTTGAGCGTTTTTGGCTGGGTCTCGATCCTTTGCAGCAGCGATTCTGCGTGAGAACAGATCGCGTCACGCTCGTTGTGTGCAAGTTCTTTCACATCTGCAGCGATGCCCATGAGTCCTTTCAGGTTTGTTGTCAGGGTATACCAGAAGCCCCAATCATTGGCCATCAATTTTGCGATATACGCCGCGTTGATCGCCTCGGAGGAATCGCTCTCGCCCACTGTGTGGGCCAGCATCAGAATGAGAGAATCTTTCATATCCTTCTCGCTCATATTGACGATTTGTAATTTTTCAAGCAGAAAGTCTGTTGGCGATATCGTCGGTGAATCCAATTCGAGTCGTTCCTTAAGGCTGAAAGGATGATTGGCTACCAGCAACTCATCAAAGAACACATCCACGAAGAACCAGCCTTTGGGATGAAAATAGATCCGCCGCTCCGAGGCTGCACTCGAAAGTGTAGGCCGCCGCCAGCCATATCCTAACTCGTTGAAAACTTCGTTCAAACGTGGGCGCTGTTTGCGATAAGCCATGAAGTCAAGATCGGTGAATTCCTGTAGTGATGCAGCACCCATGCGACCTAAGCGTTGGGCTGTCTCCTGCCATTGAAGTGTTTTCAATCGTATACCGACGCCTCCCATGACTCGCAGGACGATAGCGCGTTTGGCACCCTCCTCGACGATTTTGCGGGCCTCATCGAGGAATACTTGGGAAGGAACCACACCATTCCATTCTGGCGGAAGTTCCTGTTCAATCGTATCGAGAGAATATTCCGGCATGTTTCGCTCCTACTTTTCACCTGGATCCGGGATTTCCATGGCAGCCTTGTTCAAGATTTCGAGGGCGTGTTCGATGAGCCTGTCCAATTGCCCGGTTTCCATTGACTGGTCTGCCTCGATCCCCTCCAGCACCTTCAGTATATTCCCCCGCAGGCCGCTGGCCCGCCGCGCCCAGCGCGAGTCAACCGAGAGACGCTCGAGGCGGGCAGCCAGCAAGCGCAGGAGGTCGAGGTGGGAAGTGGGCATGCCTGCATTATAGTGCAAGAGCGCCCTGACGAGCACTCTCTTTCCCTATCGTTCATCCAAATTCTTGCTCAATAACCTGTCAGTGGTCTCGATCAGCCGCCGGCGTTTGCTGCGAAAGTCCGTCCTGGCGGCCTCCATGCCGAGCAGCACGCCGCCCACCACCGGCGGGACGGTCAGCCGCACCAACTTCGCTCCTGGAGCGACCTTGTGGATGGTCTCCCCCAGACTTTCCTGAATGGCAGGGTGACCGTCGAAGAGGCTGCCGATGAGCACCACATCGAAGGTCTCGCGTTGGAGGTCGAGTTGATTTACGACGCCAACGGCCATCCCGCCAAGTTCCTGCCCTGCCCAGCGCATCACTTCCATGGCTTGCGGGTCACCCTGGCGGGCGACCTCGAAGACCAGCCGGATCATGGCTGGATCGAAACCGTAACGGCCCACATAAGCACCCTCGACCAGGTCGTCCAGGTTTTTGGCGCCGGTGTGTTTCAGGAGAGCGGGTGAGAGGGCGGTGGCGGGGCCGCGTTTGGCCCATTCATAGGTGACGGCGCGCATGGCGCGGGCGAGGATGTCGAACCCGCCGGCGGCTTCGCCGGACCAGAAACCTGCCCCGCCCACGACGCGTCCCTCCCGCTGATGGTCCCTGCTCAAGCCGCGGCAGTTGCAGCCTGTCCCCGCGACGACCGAAATGCCCCAGCCTTCTTCCGCCCCGGCGGCGATGCCAAGCGTTGCGTCGTTGACGATTCGCGGCGGGGCTTTGAGCCCAAGCGGGGCAATGGCATCCAGATGGGCCTGTTTCTGGCTGGGCCAATCGTACCCGGCGATGCCGAATCCCGCCCTGGTGACGTTTTCCAGCCGGATGCCGGCCCTGTTTGTGGCGCGGGCGGAGACATCCTTCAAGACTTCGGTCAGGCCATCATAGCCGACCGCTTCCCAGTTCCCGGGTCCGGCGTGGGCGAAGCCAACGGCCTGGCCGGTTTCGTCTGCGATCAGAGCGTGTGTCTTGGTCCCGCCAACGTCTACGCCGAGGAAAAAATCCATTGGGTTTCTTCTTTCCCAAGTTCCAGAGTCAAGCGGGCATCAACTGTTTCAGGTGGCGGTAGCCGATGACCTGGATACCGGAGTTTTTCACAAAATCATTCAGTTCCTTGCTCATGAAAGTTTCGAAGTTTGCCACCCGGCCGGGCCAGTCGGCGGTGATGGCGCGCAGTTCCGGTGTGTCCACCGACGGGTGGATGATGAAGTGGGTCACGCCAGCGGGCAGTTCGCTGAGCAGTTTCTTGGCAATCTCGAATTGTCCCTCCGGCTGGTCGAGCGGCATGCCGACCAGGTGGTCGAGCAGCGGCAGGCCCTGCTCCTCCAGTTGGGCCGTGAACGCGGCAAAGCCGGCGGCAGTTTCC
>JBFMCM010000316.1:0-4292 GCA_040754355.1 Chloroflexota bacterium
TGTGCCGGCGCAATTGCCTAAAGCATGATAAGCCAGGATGGAACTGCGCAGGGTGACATGTCCGCCATTATTGTAGATGCCGTCCGCATTGTTGTAGGCAAAGGTGACGAATTCCAGGCGCAGGTCGCCGCTGTTGTTGTAAACGCCGCTGCCGCCTGGGGCATCGAACGGCACAATCATGTTGCTGCTGACGGTTGTATTTTGCAGGAAGAGGGCGGCAGAAGCGCCGTCGTTGTACGCGCCGCCTCCCTCCCCATTGAGGGCCGAGTTGTTCGTCAGGCTGCTTTGGTACAAGTGAAGCAGGCCGCGGTTATACAGGCCGCCGCCCAGGTCAGCGTTGTTGTTGGTGAACCAAGCCATAGTCAGGAACATCTCGCCGTCTTCATCGTTATAAACGCCCCCGCCCTCGAGAACATCGGTGTTTTCGTTGAATATGACCAGAGTGGCTTCCAAAGTCCCATCGTTATAGATCCCGGCGCCGCGTTCCACTGCTGTATTTCTCCAGACTTCCACATCCTCCAGGGTTGCCGTAGAAGCAAAATTATTCCACAGCCCTCCGCCGTACATGGTTGCCGAGTTCCCAGCCAGGAGGCCGCCGGTCATGACAAAGGTGGCGGTGGCAAAATTATGCACACCTCCACCCGCATCCGCGCTATTGGAGAAGACCTGGGTATCTATCAATGTCGTCGTCCCCGCTTCTACGAACACCCCACCACCGGAAGAGGCCCCAGCCCCGCCGACTGGAACGGTGGCAGTATTGTCATGAATGGAACTGCCGATCACGGTTAATTCTCCATGGCTGCGTATGGCGCCGCCCAATTGGGCGTTCCCATTGATAAGGATGAAGTGATCTATCTCCACCACAGCAGGGCTGAACACCTCGACCATGCGATCCTGGGTCACGCCGTCAATTGACGGTACGCCTTCCCCCTGCAGGGTGACATCGTCCGTGATATCCAGGTCGCCGGTGGCAGCCGCATCCTCGTCTGCGCCGAGCAGGGTCAGCTGGTAGTTGCCAGCCGGGACGACGATGGTTTGGTGACCAGGACAGGCATTGGCGGCGATGACCGCGTCGCGCAGGGAGCAATGACCGGCCGTACAGGCGCCATCATTGGCGTCCAGGTTCGTCGTCACATTGAGAATATCAGGGCATGGAGTGGATGTGGGCACACAGGCCGCTCCCGCTAAAATCAGGGCAACAACCGAATAAAAAACGTAAAGGCAATTTTTCATTTCTACCTCCTTCTCAATAACCAGGCTGCGCCTGCCACCATCAATGGCAGGATGATAGTTCCAAGGCATGGCAATCCGCTGCCACCGCCGTCCGGTTCGGGCTGGACCTCGGGCGTGGGTTCTGTCTCGACTGGCACAATGGGTTCGGCAGGCGCGACCCCAGCCCAACGATTATAGAAGATATTCAGCAAGGGGATGAATTCTTCGGTGGCTTTGCGGCTTCCGGCTTCGGAGGGATGGTCATCGCCGGAAGGATAAGCCAGGGTGTTGCTGCTGCCGTAGGTGTGTTCGATGACGCCATTGTTGTACCGATGGTGGGCATCGCGGTCAGTCAGAACATTGTAGAAGTCGAAGACAGCCACGTTGGGCAAGGTGTAGTCGTTCTCATCGAGCCAATCGTTCACCAGCCACTGGTTGAAGGCGCGCGCATTTTCTGCATAGGTCGGGTCGGATAGCGGCGGGGCGGTGATGACGATAAAGAGTTTGTCAGGGCGGGTGGAAAAGTATTGCAGGATTTCATTGTAAACGTATTTGGCATGACCAACGGAGAGCCAGCCCTCGGGGTCGGGTGAGTCGTCCGGGTTTCCTTCCAGTGCCGAATTGGGAAAGCAGGACTTGAACATGATAATCTGGTTCTCCCCGCCGGGATCATCGAAGAGGCGCGTGTATCCGGAGTTTTGCCCGCTCTCGTTGAAGAGGGCGTCCATGTAGACGGGAGTCTGGTCGCTGGCAAACCACTCGGTCCAGTCAGGGATGTCAGTGCGGTCACCGATAGAGTCTGGACCCCAGCCATAGTTGGTGTCGCTGACGAAGTAGTTGTTCTCGGCCAGCGTGCGGCCTAAGTCACCATAACCATCGGTCAGCCAGTTCTCGCCTGTGGAGTGGTGGATGAAGATGAGTTTAACCGGCCGGTCAGGGGGATCAGGATTCAGATCCTGCTGGAATTTCGTCGCGGCGAGGACTGGTCCAGTTCCGGGAGAGAAAATGGCCAGAAGGGAAATTACAAGGACGATTATGTATCTCATATTGCACTCTCCTTATTTAGGATTGCATACTTGACCTAATAAAAAGACATTTCCATCTGTGGTCAGGCTCCTAATCGCGTACAGGTAAGGTAAGAAAATCCCGGTTTATTCATTATGGAAACAGCAGTTAGAGGCGTTTTTCTTACAACATTGGTAAATTCTTCTTGGAAGATAGATTTATGGTTCTCCTTGGTGGATGGTGATCCAGCCCATTGCAGTACCGCCCGGTACGGGACATTCGAATTCGGTGTAACCGCCTTCCTCCGCCTCGATGGTGATATCGTGGGGGCCGCCCGGCTGGCATTTGCATAAGTCCAACTGGTACACCCGGCCTCCATTTGTCACTCCATTACAGGTAAGGTATTGCTCCATGTTGTATTCAGGGTCCATTTGGATGGAAAAGTACTCATCCTGTTTCAGGCCGCTGATGGACACTGTGAAGGGATCGAGGGTGAGGCTGCAAGATTCACAGCCGGGGCGCGTGCAACTGACCTGCCGGCCTTCTCCCGTCCCCGAACCGCGAATTTGATCGTCGCTGCCAACGTTGAATTCGTAGATGATGTCCACTGTCCAGTGGTCTTCACCATTTTCCGTCAGGTCGCAGCCCCAGGTGACCTCAGCCCACCAGTCATCTCCCCCTGAGGTCCCGTCATCGGAGGAAGAATCGTCGTCCCCGCCTCCACCGCCTCCGCCGCCTGCACAGTCCTGCGGACAGAGGGCAGGATT
Source organism: Chloroflexota bacterium (assembly GCA_040754355.1). Lineage (GTDB taxonomy): Bacteria > Chloroflexota > Anaerolineae > Anaerolineales > Villigracilaceae > UBA877. The sequence goes on from JBFMCM010000316.1 coordinate 2,985, forward strand.
GGCCTGCTCGGCCTCATCGCACACCTCATCGCCGCAGATTCCTTCTTCAGGGGTCTGTCCGCAAGCAGCGGCAGACAAAATCAACATCACAAGGATTGGCATCAAATGTGCAAATTGTTTGATGTTCATCGCAACCTCCTTTATTGCAAATGGTCGAATCATTATAGATCACAGAGCATGAGCGATAATCTGCTTGGCGGTTAAGGCTGCGGCTCGATCAGGGCCGGGGCGGCCTGCTCCCGGTTGTCGCAGATGCCGTCGCCGCAGCGGCCGGCCGCGGGGGCGGCGAGGCTGGGGAGGGAGGCACGGCCGTTCCCGACGCGCAAACCACCAGAAGGGCCACCGCTAAAGGGGAGATCACCAGATGTCAGGTTGTTTACCGCATTTTATATGGAAAGTCTCCTTTCTGCCGGTTGGCAGGAGAAACAAGGGAGGTTGCGATGAATCGTCGGCGTCCGATAGAAATGTGGTTGTTTGTATCTTCTTTGCTTGCTCAGCTCGCTTCGTAAACGATCTTCCCGCCGACCATGGTCAGGTCCACGGTCAATTCGCGGATGTCATCCGGCTCGGCAACGGTGTATGGATTATCATGCCAAACGATCAGGTCAGCGAACTTACCTGCTTCAAGAGAGCCTTTCTTGTTTTCAGCAAAATCTGCATACGCGCCGCCCATCGTATGGGCGTACAAGGCCTCATCCATCGTCATCGCCTGCTCCGGACTGACAGGGACCCCGGTCAGCGTGGCACGTACGATGCTGGCAAACAAGGTGCTTTGCGGATCCCACCACGGCATGGAAGGAGCGTCCGAACTGAGCGCCAGCGGCACGCCCATGTCCAGCCAGGTGCGGGTCGGGATGACGCTCTGCGTGCGTTCCTCACCCCAGATGCGAAACATCGCATCCCCAAAGGCGGTAATAAGCGTCGGCTGGGTGGAGACGATGATGCCGAGGTCCTTCTCGCGCTGCAGGCCGCTGTCGGTGTTCAGCACGGAGTGCTCGATGCGATGGCGAGGATCCGGACGCGGGTTCGCATACATTGCCTTCTCGATCGCATCCAGGGCCATGTCCACTGCAGCGTCACCGCCGGTATGGATGGCGACCTGATAGCCTGCGTCGTGGAAAGCGCGCACAGCCTCGTTCAAGTCCTTAGGCTTCCATATCGGCGCGTTCCACACAATGCCATCGTGCGGTTCGTTGGTATAGGCAGCTTCGAGGCCGCCGTCCGCCTGGAATTTAGCCCCTGCGAAGTGCATATAGTCGTCTTCATAGCGCATGGCTTCAATATCTGGTATGCGTCCATCCAGCTCCT
>JBFMCM010000317.1:0-2394 GCA_040754355.1 Chloroflexota bacterium
GCGCGCACGCCGCCGAAGGCCAGCACGGTCCCTGCCAGGAAGGCCGCAGACAGGAGAATGAGGAACAATGTAACGAAAGGTTGGGGAATGCGGACGGCTTTCATGCGCCCCCAAGTATATCACGGGAAAGATTGGTCTTTGGTATAATTGCCGGGACACCCAAACCATCACCCGGAGACAAGTACCCGCCTCTCCGCCCAGAGACCTGCCGGACGGTGCGAGGCAGGCGGTCCAGCGGCGAACTCCCCTCCGGTCAGGCCCTCGCAGGGGCAGGGAAATAAGTCCTGTCGTAAGAGGGACGGGAGCGCCCGTTAGCGCGCGACGAAGAAGAAAAGCAGGTGGCACCACGAGACGCCCCCTCGTCCTGCAAACCGAGGGGGCGTTCCTATTTACTAAATGCTAACTGCTAACAGCCAATGGCTATTCTGGAGGTGCATCATGCTCGACATCAACCTTATCCGCGAACAACCCGACCTCGTTCGCAAGGCCTTGCGCGACCGCCAGATGGACGCTGGCCCGGTGGATTCCATCCTGGCGTTGGATGAGAAACGCCGCGCCTTGCTGACTGATACGGAAACACTCAAAGCCGAGCGCAATGCCGTCTCGAAGGAAATTGGCAAAATGAAAGACCCGGCCGAACGGCAGGTCAAAATCGAGGCCATGCGCCTCGTTGGCGACAAGATTTCCGAATTGGACAAGCAGGTGGCGGAAGTGGAGGAGGAACTCCGCTCGATTGCCGCCACCATTCCCAACATCCCGGACGAGCGCACCCCGGTTGGCAGGGACGAGAGCGAGAATGTCGTCGTTCATACCGTTGGCCAACTCCCCGAGTTCGATTTCGAGCCGAAGATTCACTGGGACCTGGGGCCTGCGCTCGGGATCATGGACTTCGAGCGCGGCGTCAAGATCACCGGCTCGCGCTTCTATGTGCTGACCGGCGCGGGGGCGCGCCTCCAGCGGGCGCTGATCGCCTACATGCTCGACCTGCATGCCCGCCAGGGTTATACTGAGCAATACACCCCGTTCATGGTCAAGGCGGCTACACTCTACGGCGCGGGTCAACTGCCCAAGTTCGCCGAGAACCTCTACCACGACGCCGAGGAAGACCTGTGGATGGTGCCCACCGCCGAAGTGCCGCTGACCGGCTTGCACATGGACGAGATCCTGGACGAGAAGCAACTTCCGCTTTTCTACACCGCCTACACACCCTGCTTCCGGCGTGAAAAGATGAGCGCCGGGCGGGATGTGCGCGGCATCAAGCGCGGCCACCAGTTCGACAAGGTGGAGATGTACATCTTCTGCAAACCGGAAGATTCCGCCTCCTTGCTGGAAAAAATGCGTCAGGATGCTGAGGCCACCTGCGCCGGGCTGGGGCTGACCTACCGCGTCAAGCAACTCTGCACCGGCGACCTGGGCTTCGGCTCGACCATCACGTACGATATCGAGGTTTGGGCCGCGGGATTGCAGGAGTGGCTGGAGGTCTCCTCGGTCTCCAACGTGACCGACTTCCAGGCGCGGCGGGCGGGCATCCGCTACCGCCCGGCGGACGGGTCGAAGGTCCGCTTCGTGCACACGTTGAACGGCTCAGGGCTGGGGATGCCGCGCACGCTGATCGCCGTCCTGGAAGATTATCAACAGGCTGACGGTTCGGTGAAAGTGCCGGAGGCCCTGCTCCCGTGGATGGGCGGGCTGGAAGTCATCCGCCCGTAACCGGGACCTGTCAGCCGGGTTTCAGTCTAACGAGGAGAGAATGCCTTATTGGGAATATGTCACGCCTGAACTGATCGGCCAGGCCGTCACGCTGACGTTTATGTTATTCGGCCTGGCCGTGCTGCTTATCCCCATCCTGCCGGGGCTGGTCATCATCTGGGCGGTGGCGCTCGGCTACGGCATCTTTGCCGGTTTTGGGACGCTGGGCTGGGTGATGTTTGCCATCATGACCGTGCTGATGATCGGTGGCTCGTTTGCAGACAATGTGCTGATGGGCACCTCGGCGCACAAGGAAGGCGCGCCCTGGTGGGCGATCCTGGTCGCGCTGCTGGCGGCCATCGCCGGAAACTTCGCCCTGCCCATCATCGGCGGCGTGCTGGCAGCCCTGCTGACCCTCTTCCTGCTCGAATGGGCCCGGCTGAGGGACCCGAAAAAAGCCTTTGCTTCGATGCGCGGAATGTTGGTGGGCTGCGGCTGGGCGGTGGCGATTCGGTTTATAATTGGAATGGTGATGATAGGCCTGTGGATGATCTGGGCCTGGACCTAACCGTTTACTTTCAGGACTTTCGCTTGAAGTGCTCACATGATACCATGTAGGCATGATCTCCAAACAACAATATGTTGAATATCTGATTTGCACAATTGGCAACTACACGAGTTCAAATCTTGCCGAGCACTTGGACG
>JBFMCM010000318.1:0-25617 GCA_040754355.1 Chloroflexota bacterium
ACCTCAATCTCAAGTCTTCCTTCCTGCACCTGATGGGCGACGTGCTCTCGACGATTGGGGCGGTCATCGCCGGGATCGTCATCCGTTTCACCGGCGCCAACTGGGTGGACCCGCTCGTCAGCGTGCTGATTGGCCTGCTCATCCTGTGGAATGCTTGGGGCATCGTGCGCGAGTCGGTGCAAATTTTGATGGAATCCACCCCCGCCGACATTGACATGGAGTCCCTGGTCAGGGACATCCAGGCCGTTCCCGGCGTGCGCGGCGTCCACGACCTGCACGACTGGTCGCTCAACCAGTCCATGCGCACGCTCTCGGCGCACATTGTCACGGACGATGTGACCGTCAGCCAGGGGGCTCACGTGCAGGGAGCAATCGTCCAATTACTGGCCGACAGGTACCAGGTCCGGCACGCCACATTGCAATTGGAATGTCCGGCATGCGGGCCAGGGCAAATCTACTGTAATTATTGCTGACCCATGCGTATTCTTACTGTCCTTACTTACTACCGGCCTCACACTTCCGGCCTGACCATCTACGCCGAGCGGCTGGCGCGCGCCTTTGCCCGGCGCGGCCACCAGGTCACGGTGATGACCACCCAGTATGACAAATCCCTGCCGCGCGACGAGATGATGGATGGCGTCCACGTCATCCGCGTGCCGGTGGCGGTGCGCGTCAGCAAGGGCGTGCTCGCCCCGACCTTTGGCCTGGTCGCCACCAAGTTGGTCTGGCAGCACGACGTGGTGCAACTGCACCTGCCGCAGTTCGACGCGCCCGGCGTGGCTCTGCGCGCCCGTCTCTTCGGCAAGCCGGCCGTCCTGACCTACCACTGCGACCTGCGCCTGCCTCCCGGGCTTTTCAATCGCCTCGTAAACATAGTGGTCAAGGTGATGAACAATCTTGCCGCACTGCTGGCAAACCACATCGTCACCTACACCCAGGATTACGCCGACCATTCCTCCTACCTTTCCCGCTACCGCCGCAAATTGACCCCGTTCCTGCCGCCGGTGGAACTCCCGCCCGCGGAACCCGGCGCGGCGGAGGCCTTTGCCGCCGCGCACCAGACGCGAACCCGGCGTCCGGTGATCGGGATGGTGACGCGTTTCGCGGCGGAAAAGGGCGTGGAGGTCCTGCTCGACGCGCTCCCGGCGGTGCTTCAAAAACATCCGCACGCCCAGGTGCTGTTTGCCGGCCAATACCAGAACGTTATGGGCGAACAACCCTATGCTGACCGGCTGATGCCGCGCATCCGGGAGTATGAGCAGGGCGGCTACTGGAAATTCCTGGGGAATCTCAGCCAGCAGCAACTGACCGCCTTTTACCCCAATATGGATGTATTGGTCGTCCCCTCGTTGAATTCCACCGAGGCTTTCGGGCTGGTGCAGGTGGAGGCGATGATGCACAACGTCCCGTGCGTGGCTTCGGCCCTGCCGGGCGTCCGCCGCCCGGTGCAGATGCACGGAATGGGGAAGGTCATCCCCATCGGCGACTCATCCGCGCTGGCGGAGGCCCTGCTGGAGGTTTTATCGGGCAGGGAGAAATACCATTGCGACACGGCCGCGCTGGCGAAACTCTACGACCCTGATACCGTGGCGCAGGAATACGAGAAATTGTTCGAGAACTTGATTTAGCCTGGAGGCTAACATCTCCAGATGTTAGCGTGCGCACTATAAATAAATATCCGAAGTCTGGAGACTTCGGAGTCCGTTTTCTGAATTATTGGATCACCTTGAACCCCTCTACGCGGAAATGCTCATCGAAGGTGAAGGCGGTATCAATTTTCAAGCGGCGCATTGTCTCGAAGGCAGAACAGTCCACCAGGCTCAGACCGCGGTGGTTGGCAGAGAGGAGACGGTCAACCGCAGCCTGATGTTCTTCTTTATTCACCCATTCGACTTGCAGGAATGGTGCCAGTTTTTCTAAGAAAGTCTGCACCTTATCCAACCCAAAGCGATTCTGGAAAAGAGCAATGCTTTCCACGATAACGTAGTTGTTGGTTGCCAAATCGTGTCCTGCTCGAAGCAATCGTTCCCAAGCGCGCACAGCCTCGGCATAATGGCTGTCCTCGCCGCAAGAAAGGGCATACAGAGCGGAAGTGTCCACAAAAATCACCATTTTCCGTAAATCTCCGCCAGATACTTGTCATGATTTTCGGAAACGTCCGTTGCGCCATCCTTGTCGTGGAAAGGCTCTTCTTTCATCATCTCAACGAATTCCAGTGCCCTCCGCCGCTTTTCCTCGCGTTCGGCGGTTTTATCGGTCGCCACTACATACTGCGCCACCGACTCGCGCACCAGTTTGGCGACAGAGGTATTCTTTGCCTTTGCCAGCGCCTTCAGCGCCTCGATTTGCTCTTCGGTCAGTTGAACCATCATCCGTTTCACGGGAAGACTCCTATCTGCTATCACTTTTTATGAAACTGCTATCATTATACCATGTCTGATAAGGATTTCCTTTCCCTCCACCTGCGTGACCTGCCCTATTTTCGCGCCCTGGTACGCGGCGTGGAGGCGGTCTTCTACCAGACCCTCGACCTGCCCGCCCCGACCCTCGATGTGGGTTGTGGGGACGGCCATTTTGCCGGACTGACCTTCGACCATAAAATTGACGTCGGTCTCGACCCCTGGCATGGACCCATCCACGAGGCCGGGCGGCGCGGGACCTACCGCCTGCTCGTCGAAGCCGACGCCGCCTCCGCTCCCTTCGCGGATGAAACCTTCGCCTCAGCCTTCAGCAACTCGGTGCTGGAACACATTCCCCACATTGACGCAGTTCTCTCGGATGTGTCCCGCGTGCTCAGACCGGGCGCGCCGTTCTATTTCTGCGTGCCGAACGAGCGTTACCTTTCAGAACTATCTATATCCCGCTTGCTGGGGAAAGGTTACACGGATTGGTTCCGGCGCATCTCGCGCGTCCATCACGCCGACGGGCCGCAGGTCTGGGAAGCGCGGCTGGAAAAGGCCGGCTTCCGGTTGGAGAAATGGTGGCACTACTTTTCCCCGGCCGCGATGCGCGTGTTAGAATGGGGGCATTATTTTGGCCTGCCCTCGCTGGCGGCGCGGAAACTGACCAGCCGCTGGATCATTGCCCCGATGAAGTGGAACCTGTGGCTGACGGAAAAAATCGTCCGCCGTTACGCTTCAGCAGAGCCGGTGGAGGACGGGACGTTTACGTTTTACATTGCCAGAAAGACCGCAGACGGTAGACCATAGACCGTGGTCCATCGTCCGCGGTCCACTGTCCGCCTATGCCCTTCGACGAAAAATATTTCTCCACCCACACCTACAAGGACGTTTCCTTCGCCAAGTACAGTCAATACTGGTGGTCGAACCGCTTCTATGCCATCCTGGCGCGGCGCTACGGAAAACGCGGCACGCGCCTGCTGGAAATCGGTTCCGGCCTCGGTCATCTTGTCGGGCAACTGGAAGACACATTCCAGACCTGCGCGGCAGATGTGAATCTTTGGGCGTTGCAGCAATCCAAGAGCGTCGCCCGTCACTCGTCACTCGTCACATCTCCTGCCGAGGAACTGCCTTTCGCTGATGGGTTGTTTGGCGTGGTCATCATCAAGCATGTGGTGGAGCATCTCCCGCACCCGGAGAAAGCCATCGCTGAGATCGGGCGCGTCACCGCGCCGGGCGGGATTCTCATCCTGGCGACTCCCAATCTTTCATCCCTGCTCAAGCCGTGGAAGGGTGAGAAATGGATCGGTTACCAGGACCCGACGCACGTTTCGCTCAAACGGCCGGAGGAGTGGCTGGCTTTGAACCGGAGCGCGGGCTTCAGCCCGTTGAAAATCTTCTCGGATGGCTTTTGGGATGTCCCCTACATCAAATTTGTGCCAAAATCCCTGCAAAAACTGTTTTTCGGCGCGCCGGGGGGCTTGCAGGCCATTACCGGATTCCCCTATTTGCCGCTAAAATGGGGGGAAAGTATCATGGTAGTCGCAAGGAAACAATAATCCATTGACAATGAGCGGAAAATGGAAGAACCCAGCGTCCTTGATTACTTGAAATCGAAATTGAAGTTTTGGGAGCGGGGGAACAAGATCGAGATCCCTGCTGAACCTGAGATGGACTCAGGCATCATTTCGCCTCCCCAACCCGCGAAGGAACTGCCTGTTTCCCGCGTCAAGACGAAAGCCTCCAAGCAGGCTAAAGAACAACGCCCGGCATTCGACTGGAAGAATTTCCCCTGGCGTTCGCTATTGGCGCTTGTTTTCATCCTCCTCGCCCAACGGACCTTCGAGCCATCCCCCACGCGGACGGCTACACCTGGTTTGATCCTGTATGGCATCGGCCTGGCTTGGGTAGTGCTGGCCTATCTGCGCGGCGAGTGGAAACTGGCAGATTTACGCGAGATAGGCAGTGGTTCTGATTCATCGCGGGTAAAGATTATTCCTCTCGTCCTGGCGGCAATTTTGGCTATCGTTGCATTCATCACGCTGGGAAAAAACATGTTCACGCTGCTCAACGTCACCCTTTGGCTGGCGGCGTTGGGTTGCTTCATTTGGGCCTTCTGGATTCCACACCCTCAGGCCATCCCTCTCTGGAAGCGGCTGGCCGACTTTTTCCGGCGTGAATCCTGGGCAATCTCCGTCACCCGCTGGACCCTTCTCCTGCTGGCCGTTATCGGCCTAGTGGTGTTCTTCCGCGCCTACGACATCAATGGCGTGCCTTCCGAGCCGTTCAGCGATCACGCCGAGAAGATCCTGGATGTGTATGACATAACCCAGGGGCAGACGAACATCTTCTTCCCGCGCAACTCGGGGCGGGAGGGATTCCAGATGTACCTGACAGTAGCCGTCGCCTGGCTGTTCGGCACCGGGCTGTCGTTCCTGAGCCTGAAGATCGGGACGGTGCTATGCGGGCTGGCTACCCTGCCGTACATGTATTTGCTCGGCAAGGAGATCGGAGGCAAACGCGTCGGCCTGCTGGCGCTGCTCTTCGCGGGCATTGCCTACTGGCCGAATGTCATCGCCCGCGATGGCCTGCGCTTCCCGCTTTACCCGCTCTTCGTGGCTCCGGCCCTCTTTTACCTCCTGCGCGGCCTGCGGATGCGCAACCGTAACGACTTTATCCTTTCTGGCATTGCCCTGGGCATCGGCCTGCACGGTTACAGCCCCATCCGCATCCTGCCTTTCGTGATCGTGATCGCCTTCGGGTTGTTCCTGATTCATGCCCAGTCGAAAGGCGCCCGTAAACAGGCGGTGACCTGGCTGGCCGTCCTGGCGCTGGTCTCGCTTATTCTCTTTCTCCCGCTCCTGCATTTCTGGCTGGAGTTCCCGGATTTGTTCAGTTACCGGGCCTTCAGCCGCCTCGGTTCGGTCGAGACACCCCTTCCGGCGCCTGCCATTCAGGTATTCTTCTCTAACCTGTGGAATGCCCTTAAAATGTTCAACTGGGACGACGGCGAGATCTGGGTCCATTCTGTCACCCACCGCCCGGCGCTGGACGTGGTCTCCGGGGCATTGTTCCTGGCAGGTGTCCTCCTGTTGCTCGTCCGCTACATCAAGAGCCGGAACTGGGTTGATCTGTTTTTGCTGCTTTCCGTCCCGTTGCTGCAACTGCCGTCCATCCTTTCGCTGGCATATCCTGGCGAGAACCCGGCTCTGAACCGGGCCGCCGGGGCGATGGTGCCGGTCTTCGTCATCGTGGCGCTGGCGCTGGATGGACTGTGGGCAGGCTTCCGGTCCAGGCTGACCGGGCGGGGCGGCGCGGTTCTGACCTGGAGCCTGACCCTCGTTCTGGTGGCTGTCTCCTCGTTCCAGAACTACGACCTGGTCTTCAACCAGTTCGCCCGCCAGTTCGACAGCGGGGCCTGGAACTCGTCCGAGATGGGTGCAATCATCGAGCAGTTTGAGCTGACCTACGGCGAGACCGACACGGTCTGGATCGTGCCGTACCCTCACTGGGTGGACACGCGCCTGCCGGGTGTGTGGGCCGGCATCCCGAACCGCGATTTCGGCGTCTGGCCGGAGAACCTGGAGACCACGCTGGAAGCCAGCGGCCCGAAGTTATTCATCGTCAACGTGCAAGATGAGACCGGCAAAGCCCGCCTGGAGGAACTCTACCCAACGGGGATCTGGAGCCGTTTCGTTTCGGAGACCGGGCTGGAAGGCAAGGATTTCCTGATTTACTTTGTCCCGCCGGAAGAATAGCCGCAGATGAACACTGATAAAATCAGATACTCTATGAATACTCCGAAAGAAAAACTTCCCTGGCTGTATGATATTTTGCTCGTCCTGGTACTGGCCGTAGCCGCCTTTTTGCGCTTCACCGGCAGCGACTGGGGCGAACTGCAGCACCAGCACCCCGACGAGTTGAGCGTCACCTCGGTTACCTACGATATTGCCCCTATCGGTACATCTTCGGATGTCATCGGCCCGGCTCCCACGGTTGCCAACCAGCCCTGGCGGACGGCATATCCCGAGACTTTTACAGATTGCCTGGAGTGGGGTGGCTATTTCGACACGGCCTGTTCCCCGCTCAACCCGCAGAACCGGGGACATAATGCGTATGTCTACGGCTCCCTGCCGATTTTCATCGTCCGTTACCTGGCCGATTGGACCGGACAGATGGGCAACCTGAAACTGTTCGGGCGGCAGATGTCAGCCGTTGCAGACCTGATAACGATTTTCCTGCTCTACTTGATGGCCGCGCGGCTCTACAACCGGCGCGTCGCCCTCCTGGCAGCGGCTTTCTCGACCTTCGCCGTGATGCAGATCCAGCAGTCGCACTTCTACACCACGGATAATTTTGCCGTCACCTTCATGACGCTGGCGGTTTATTTTGCGGTGGAGATTGTTGTTGGGCGAAAACCGGACACCGTTATTCGTGATCCGGGAATCGTATCAGAAGGCGAGATGGATTCTGAAGAACGAATACCGAATAACAAATTGCGTTTCTCTGCCTCTTTCCTGCAAATCGTCAAGCAGCGCGAATTCCTTTTCAGTATCCTCTTCGGCCTTGCCTTTGGTATGGCGGTGGCCTCGAAACTCAATGCCGCGCCGCTGGCCCTGCTCCTCCCGTTGGCGTTCTTCATTCGTTTTTGGAAGCGCGGCGAACCCCTGACGAAAGAAAGATGGCAACTCGTCATTGCATCACTGGTGGCAGGCGGCTTACTGGCCATTATCTCGTTCCGCGTTTTCCAACCTTATGCCTTCGACGGCTTGGGCCTCAACCAGTTATGGTTGGATAAAGTCCACGAACAACGCCTGCAAGCCACCCCCGATTCTGACCTGCCCTGGAACCTGCAATGGGCGCGGCGCACGCACCTGTACTCGTTCGAGAACCTGACGACCTGGGGCCTCGGCCTGCCGCTCGGCATCCTGGCCTGGACCGGCTTCCTGTGGATGGGCTGGCAGGCACTCAAAGGCGAATGGCGCCAGCACCTCCTGCTCTGGTCCTGGACGGCCTTTTACTTCGGCTGGCAGTCGCTCCAGTACAACCCGACCATGCGCTACCAACTGCCCATCTATCCATTCCTGGCGATGATGGCGGCGTGGTTTATCATCTGGGTGTGGGATAAAGGGAAGCAGACAACTGGCCGACAAGCATGGTCCATCGTCCATCGTCTATTGTCTGCTATTGTTGGAATCGTTGTGCTGGCATTAACCGCTGCCTGGGCCTTTGCCTTCGCCAGCATCTACACCCGCGACGAACCGCGCATTGCCGCCTCCAATTGGATCTACCAGAACGTCCCCGCGCCGATCAACCTGGAATACCAGTTGCCGGATGGCAGCGCCTACCGTCAGCCATTGCCTTACAGCGCCGGTTATCTGATCCAGGCCGAGTTTTCCTACCAGGCAGTTTTCTCGGCCCGGCAGGACGGCGCGTTGACCTCCATCCTGCTGCCATATGTGGCGGATTCCTCTGCCTCCGGCCTCCAGACCCTCACGTTGACCCTCGCCTCCGGGCCGGACCCCCTGCCGGAACAGGTCCTCGCCACTGCTTCTGAGACGAGGGATTTCACCCCCTTCGATGAACCGCGCGGCGAATCCATCACCTTTACCTTCGGTCAACCTGTGGCGATGACCAGCGGCCAGATGTACTACCTGATCTTGGAAACCTCTGGCGGATCGCTCGCCCTGTCCGGCTCGGCGGTGGTCAACGAGACCGATTATGACTGGTCCCTGCCCTTCCGCATTGATTACGATGGCTTTGGCGGCCTCTACCGCGGCGACCTGAACCTGCAAATCTACTGGGATGACAACGCCGATAAACTCGCCCGCTACCTCTCGATCCTGAACGACGGCGATTACATCTTCATTCCCACCAACCACCAGTATGCCCAGACCACCCGCATCCCGGAGCGCTATCCGCTGACCACGGCCTATTACCGTGCCCTGATCGGCTGCCCGGAGGACAAGGACATCATCTGGTGTTACCGCGTCGCCGAGCCGGGTATGTTCGAGGGGCAATTGGGCTTCGACCTGGTCGCCACCTTCGAGGATTACCCGACCCTGGGGTCATTCGTCATCAACGACCAGGCGGCCGAGGAAGCCTTTACCTTCTACGACCATCCCAAGGTGCTCATCTTCCAGAAGAGCGCCGACTACGACCCGGCGCAGGTGGCCGCCCTCCTCGGCGCAGTGGACCTGAGCAATGTTGTCCGTCTCCTGCCCGGCCAGGCCGACGATTACAAAGACCTGATGCTTTCGGAGAACCAGGCTGCCATCCAGCAGGCGGGCGGTACCTGGTCGGAACTCTTCGACCGTGACGCCATCCTCAACAAATATCCCGGCTTGGGGCTGGTGGCCTGGTACATCCTGATTTTCGTCGTCGGGCTGTTCGCCTTCCCGCTGGTGCGGGCGGCCCTGCCCGGCCTGGCCGACAACGGCTACCCGCTGGCGCGCGTCGCCGGTCTGCTGCTGTGGGCCTGGCTGGTCTGGCTGGCCGGTTCGAACGGCATTGCTTACAGCAAGACGAACATCGGAATCGCCCTCGGCTTGATGGCGCTGGTGGGGGCGTGGCAGGCTTGGCGTCAACGCGGCGCTCTGAAGGAGGAATGGGGCCGCCGCTGGAAGTTATACCTGTTCCTCGAAATCCTGTTCCTGGCTTTCTTCTTACTGGACCTGTTCATCCGCCTCGGCAACCCCGACCTGTGGCATCCCTCCAAGGGCGGCGAGCGGCCGATGAACTTCGCCCAGTTGAATGCTGTTTTGAAAAGCACCACCTTCCCGCCTTATGACGCTTGGTATTCTGGGGGATACATAAACTATTATTACTTCGGCGACGTGATCGTCGGCACGCCGGTCAAGTTGCTGGGCATCGTGCCCTCGATTGCCTTCAACTTCATCCTGCCGACGCTCTTCGCCTGCGTAGCCATGGCGGTCTTCTCTGTCGGGTATAACCTCATCAAGCCCCGCCTCCCGGACCCCGAGCGCTGGTCGCTGAAAAACGATATCTGGCCTCTGCTGACCGGTTTCAGCGCTTCCGCGGCCATTGTCCTGCTTGGCAACTTGGGTGTCGTGCGCCTGTTCATCCTGGGCTTCCAGCGCAACGGCGCGCCCGGCGGCGTGATCGAGGGCGCCAACCTGTTCGAGAAGGTCTGGTGGACATTCAAGGGCTTTATCCTGACCGTGGCCGGGCTGCCCCTGCCCTACAGTCCCGGCGACTGGTACTGGTTCGCCAGCCGGATCTTTGTATATCCGCACGACGAATTCTACGAGTTCCCCGTCTTCTCGTTCGTTTGGTCTGACTTGCACGCCCACGTGATCGCCTACATGCTGACGATCCTGGTAATTGCCTGGGTGATTTCGCTCCTGCATTCCAAGGCAAAGTGGGGGAGCAGGACCGATGCTGCGCTGGGCCTCTTCCTGGGTGCGCTGGTCATCGGCTCCCTGAAACCGGCCAATACCTGGGATTTTTACACTTATTTCGTCTTTGGAATGGTTGGCGTCTTCTATGCAGTTGCCAGGTATGCCAAGGTCAATCATTTGTTCCCCAACCTGCCGGATTGGGTCAAACGCCTGACCCTGGCTGGAGGCGCGGTCGTCCTCCTGACGGGGCTGGCGCTCCTGTTCTACCAGCCGTTCACGCACTGGTTTGGGCAAGCCTACTCCTCCATCAACAAGTGGACGGGCCTTCGCACACCCATGACCGCCTACCTGGTGCAGTGGGGCCTGCTCCTGTTCTTTATCGTCTCCTGGATGGCCTGGGAGACGCGCCAGTGGCTGGCCGAAACGCCTGTTTCTGCCCTCAGGAAACTGCGCCCCTACCGTGACCTGATCCTGGCCGCGCTGGTCATCGTCCTGCTGGTGCTGGTCGTCCAGCAAGTGTGGGTGATGCTGCCCACTCAGACGCCTCCCTGGGAGGGCGCCACCGTCCTCTGGCTGGTCCTTCCGCTGGCGCTCTGGGCCGGGGTGCTGATGCTCTTCCGTCCCGGCCTTGCGGATATGAAACGGCTGGTGCTCTTCATGACCGGCACCGGGCTGCTTCTGACCATGTTTGTCGAGTTGTTCACCATCGCCGGCGATGTGGGCCGCATGAACACTATTTATAAATTCGGCGTTCAATCCTGGGTCTTGCTCGGCGTAAGTGCGGCCGCCAGTTTTGGCTGGCTGTTGGTCGAAGTGCGTAAATGGCTGCCGGGCTGGCGCGTCTTTTGGCAAGCCTCGGCCACCCTGCTGGTGATCGGCGCCTCGCTCTTCCTGCTCGTGGCCGGTGTGAACAAAGTGCGCGACCGCTGGATCCTCGAAGCCCCGCATACGCTCGACAGCATGGATTACATGCAATATGCCACCTATGCCGAATTTGGACGCACCTTCAGCACTGCCGAGGATTACCGCGCCATCGTTTGGATGCAGGAAAACATCCAGGGGTCGCCGGTTATCGTCGAGGCTGCTCCCGTTGGCATCCAGTACACTTGGTTCTCGCGTTACTCCATCTACACCGGCCTGCCTGCAGTGGTCGGCTGGCAGTGGCATGAACAGCAGCAGCGCGTCTATTTCCAGCCCCAAGTCATCCAGCGCGGGTTCGATGTGGACAATTTCTATGTCACCACCGACATCAACGCTGCGGTTGCTTTCCTTCAGAAATACAATGTCCGCTACATCATCGTTGGTCAATTGGAACGTGGTAAATACGCGCCCGGCGCGGAATCTGGGCCCGTCTTGGCAGGGGAGCCGGACGGACTGCTCAAGTTCGAGCAATTCGATGGTATCTTTTGGAATGAAATCTACCGGGATGGGGAAACGGTGATTTATGAGGTGGCTCCTTGATCGAGTTCATCTACCATATCACTTCCCGGACCTCCTGGCCTGCCGCGCAAAAATCGGGCGCGTACACCGCTGACTCGCTGACAAGCCAGGGCTTCATCCACTGTTCGAAAGAGGACCAAGTTCTGCGCGTAGCCAATGCAATCTTTCACCATCAGAACGGCCTGGTGCTGCTGGAAATTGACTTAACGCGCCTCAAGTCTGAGGTCCGCTGGGAGCCGGGGACTGATAAGACTGACGAATTGTTTCCCCATCTCTATGGCCCCCTCAATCTGGACGCTGTCGTCCGCGTCCTCGGCTTTCCTCCTGACGCAGATGGGCAGTTCAGGAGTCTGCCAAAATGATGGGAACCCGCATCCGGATCCGCGCTGCTATTCCAGCAGACAGCCCGGCAGCCGCCGCGCTCATCCACCTCTCGATGGGGGAGGAGGCCGATTGGGTCTTTGGTCGAGGGAACTCCACATCAACCGATACAGTGCTGGCGGGTTTATTCCAACGCAAGGGCAATCACTTTAGCCATGACTTGTGTTGGGTGGCCGAAATGGATGGACGGGTGGTGGGCGCGCTCGTGGCTTATCCGGGCCGACGTCGGCGCAACCTCAACCTGCGAACCGGCCTGCATCTTTTACAAGTCATTGGCTTGGCGGCCACCTTTCGCCTCGTGAATAAACTGCCGAGATATGGCAACCTGATGGAAGCCGCGGCTGACGAATTCTACGTCAGCAACCTGGCGGTCGTTCCCAACATGCAGGGACGCGGCATCGGCGCTTCGTTGTTGAGTCACGCGGATACCCAGGCACTCTCGCACCGGCTGCCGAAATGCTCGCTGCTCGTCACCTTTGACAATCCGGCCCGGCGTCTGTATGAACGCAGCGGTTACCGGATTGTCCACTCGTATCCGATCCATCACCCTGCCATCGCCCACGGGAGCGGCGGTTTTCATCGCATGGTAAAGGTTTTAAAACCTGCCGCGGAGGCCGAAGGTCATGCTTGATTTCATTGCCTGGTACCTGCTGGTGACATTACTCGGCTGGCTGGCTTTCCCGCTGACCTGGCGGCTTTTCCCCTCTCTGGCGGACCGGGGCTTCAGCCTGGCGCGCGCCCTGGGCTTGCTGTTGTGGGGCTATCTCTTCTGGATGCTGGCCTCGCTGGGTGTCATCCAGAACGATGGCGGCGGCCTCCTGCTGACCTTCCTGCTCGTGGCAGGCTTGAGCGCATGGACGCTCTGGAAGTCACTCGTCACTCGTCACTCGCCCCTTCTCGACTGGCTGAGGTCGAACCGCCGCCTGGTCATCACCGTCGAGGTGCTCTTCTTCCTGGCCTTCGCCGCCTGGGCCTTCGTGCGCGCCTCCAACCCGAACATCGAAACGGCGGGCGGCGAAAAGACGATGGAACTGGCCTTCATCAATGCCATCCTGCGCTCGCCCACTTTTCCGCCGCACGACCCCTGGCTTTCTGGTTACTCGATCTCCTATTACTACTCTGGCTACGTGATGACCGCCATGCTGGCCAAGGCGACCTCCACACCCGGCGCGGTGGCACATAATCTGATGCTGTCCCTGGTCTTTGCCCTGAGTTTCATC
Source organism: Chloroflexota bacterium (assembly GCA_040754355.1). Taxonomy (GTDB): domain Bacteria; phylum Chloroflexota; class Anaerolineae; order Anaerolineales; family Villigracilaceae; genus UBA877. The sequence goes on from JBFMCM010000318.1 coordinate 12,802, forward strand.
GGGGCGTATGGTATCCTCTACAACCTGCTGGCCGCCAGGCGCAATCGTCAATCCTCAATCCTCAATCGTCAATCCTCGATTCTTTTGCCTCTCCTCGGCCCTCTCTTCCTGCTCTTCGTTTCCAATGTCGCCGGGTTCCTCGAGGTCCTGCACCGGCGCGGCATCGGCTGGACCGGCCAGCCGGGTGATACCAATATTTGGACAGCGCTTGGTCGGCTGGCCCACTCTGATTTGATGGCTTACAACTTCTGGACCTGGCTGGACATACTGCACCTCAATGATCCTCCCTCCCTGCCCCTCGGTTGGATCCCGGAACGGTATATTTGGTGGTGGCAAGACTCGCGCGTCGTTCAGGATTACGATCTTGCCGGGAATTTCCACGAAATCATTGACGAGTTCCCGGCCTTCTCCTACCTGCTGGGCGACTTGCATCCGCACATCCTGGTCATGCCGTTCGGCCTGCTGGTATTGGCTGTTGCCCTCAACCTCTTCTTGGGCGGCTGGGAGGGCGAGACCGACCTGCGTCTCTACCGCCTCCCGCTGCGGCTGGAGGGTTTTCTCTTCGCGACCCTGGCTCTGGGCGGATTGGCCTTCCTCAACACCTGGGATATCCTGGTCGGTTTTACCCTGCTGGTCGGCGCATACGTCCTCGCCCGTGTCCGCGCCGCAGGCTGGACCTGGCAGCGGCTTCGAGACCTGTTCGCCTTTGGCCTCCCGCTGGGGGTGCTGGCCATCCTGTGTTATCTTCCCTTCTACATGGGATTCGCCTCTCAGGCGGGTGGCATTCTCCCGAACCTGGAAACCCCCACGCGCGGCGCGCACGTATGGGTCATGTTTGGGACACTATTCATCCCCCTGCTGGTCTATTTGCTATACCTCTGGCGTGGCGAGAAGCGCCCGGCGAATTGGAAAGCCGGTTTCGGCCTCGGTCTCGGGCTGGCGCTTATCCTTTGGTTGCTCTCCTGGCTGCTGGCGCTGCTGGCAAAATTGGCGACGCCGGAATTCGCGGCAAATTATCTCGAAGCCCGGGGATTTATCAGCGAGACATTGTTTTTCGTCGCCGCCTCCGCCCGACGCCTCGAGTACATTGCCAGCCTGCTGACCCTGCTGGCGCTGCTCATTCCCTGCCTGGCATTCCTTTCCAAGTCCGGCCAGAAGGGAGGAGAGACGGACGACTCTTCCCATTCAACCTCGGACCTTCGGCCTTCGACCATCACCTTGCACCCCATAACCTTCGTCCTTTTCATGCTCTTTCTCGGCGCGGTCCTTGTCCTCACCCCTGAATTCGTATTCCTGCACGACCTGTTCGGCAACCGCATGAACACCATCTTCAAGTTCTACTACCAGGCCTGGATCTTGTGGAGCCTGGCGGCCGCCTTCGGGAGCGTGGTCCTGATTCATGAACTGCGCGGCGCGTGGAAGTGGGCCTGGGGCATCGGCTTGGGATTGGTGCTCATCGTCGGGCTGGCCTTCCCCGTCTTTGGCTTGCCCAATAAGACCAACGGCTTCCAGTTACCGGCTTTTCGGGCAACATACGAGGCCGCTGTGGCCGCAGGTGACCCGACTCCTTTCAGCACCGCTGCCTCGGTCTGGACCCTGGACGGGGCGCGCCTCTTCCACCGCCAGTACCCTGATGACGCCGCGGCCGCTGACTGGCTGTCTACTGCGCCATTCGGGGTTGTTGCCGAGGCGGTTGGCGGACAGTATGGCGACTATGCCCGCATATCCACATACAGCGGCCTGCCAGCTGTTCTCGGCTGGCCCGGTCATGAAGACCAGTGGCGTGGCACTTTTGATGAGCAGCGACAGCGTGGCGAAAGTGATGTTCCACGCCTCTATCAAACCAACAGTTGGGATGAAGCACTAGCCATCATCCAGAAATATGACATCCGCTACGTGGTCGTCGGCACGCTGGAGCGCAACACCTACCGCGTCAACGAATTCATGTTCCAGCGCTACCTCGTCCCGGTCTTCCAATCCAGGGATGTGGTCATCTACGAGGTTCCGTAATCCTCCTTCGCCTCGTACAATCCTGTGGTAAAAATAGGCACTTATGTTCAAGAAACCCATCACCCTCGAACACGCCCTCTACGCTTTGGCGTTTGCCATCGCCATCGGCCTGCGCTTCTTCCACCTCGGCGCCCTCCCGCTTTCGGACTATGAGGCCGACTGGGCGCTCCAGTCGCTCGGTATCGTCACCGGCCTGAAACCGGCGCTCGGCCCCAACCCCGCCTACATCCACCTCACTGCTATCCTGTTCGCCATCTTCGGGGCGAGCGACTTCCTGGCGCGCTTCTGGCCTGCCCTGGCCGGGACCGGTCTCGTGCTGGCGCCCTGGTTCGTGCGCGGCCGCCTGGGCCGCCTCCCGGCCCTGGTGCTGGCCGTCGGTCTGGCGCTCGACCCCGGCCTGAACGCCCTCTCCCGGCTGGCCGGCGGTCCGATTCTGGCAATTGCCTGCCTGGCTTTGACGCTCGTCCTGTGGCTGGACGGACGCCGCGCCGCGGCCGGTCTCTTTGCCGGTTTGGCGCTCCTCTCGGGACCCTCGGTCTGGTTCGGCATCGTGGGTTTACTCCTGGCCTGGGCTGTTCTCCACTTGCTCCCCTCTCTTATCAGGAAAGGGGCAGGGGGCGCTGCCCTGAGCCGCCGGGCTGAGCCTGTCGAAGCCTTGTCGAAGGGTGAGGTTCAACCTGACGAAACGGGAGCAGGCGCGGGGGCGGGAAGCGTCCGCTCACAGGGACTCAAAGTGGCGCTCGCCTGGGGGCTCGGCACGCTGTTCGTCGTCGGCAGCCTGCTCGTCTTCTCCATGCAGGGACTGGCCGCCTTTGCCAAATCCCTGCTCGAATTCCTTTCCGGCTGGGTGACGCTCTCGGACCTGCCGCTGGGGCGCGTCTTCCTGACGCTCCCGGCTTACGAACTCCTGCCGCTGGCCTTCGGCCTGGCCGCCCTGGTGCGCGGCTTCATCAAGCGGGATGCCGTCTCGATACGATTGAGCCTGTGGGCGCTGGCTGCCCTCCTGTTGGCATTGATTTACGTCGGACGCCAGACCAGCGACCTGGCCTGGGCCATCCTGCCTCTCTGGGCGCTGGCTGCCACGGAAATTGGCCGCCACTTCGACTTTTCGGGCGTCAACCGCTGGGTGGCGGGTGGGACGTTTTTATTCACTTTCATCTTGCTGATCTTGTTCTGGCTGACGCTGGCCGGGATCACCATTTACGATCCTCTCTCCGTAGAGGTGCGCCTGCAATGGGCTTTCCTGGGCGGCATCCTGCTGGTGATCGTCATTGCCATCCTGCTGGTCGGTTCCGGCTGGACGGTGAACGAAGCGCGGCTGGGAGGCGTGTGGGGGACGCTGATTCCGCTGCTGCTTTTCACCCTGGCGATGGCCACCGGCGCAGCCGGCGTGCGCGAGCCGCGTACGCTCGAACTCTGGAACCCGGAGCCGCGCCTCGGCCGCGCCGACCTGGTGTTGAAAGTGGCCAACGAGATTTCGAGCCTGAATACCGGCTACGACGCCCAACTGCCCCTGACCATCGTCGGCATGGACTCACCCGCTCTGCGCTGGCTGTTCCGGGACTGGCAGGTCGAGGAGGCGGAGGTCTTCGCCCCCGACGCGACCCCGGAACTGGTCATCACCCCCTTCGGCATGGACCTGACCCTGACCGCTGAGTACCGCGGCGAGCCGCTCGTCTGGCGCGAGGTAGGCGACTGGTACAATGCCACCTTTGCCAATTGGCTGAATTGGTTCATCTACCGCCAGATGCCCGTCCTGCGCGAGGACATCATCCTGTGGGTGCGCGCCGACCTGATGCTCGATAACCAGGGTTTGCCGACTCCATAAGTAGGTCACGCTTTTAGCGTGACGCCTCTCTAAAATTGGCGGGCAGCAAGCCCGCCCTACCCTCTCATGCCTACTCCTTCCACCATTGCCATTGACGGCCCGGCTGCCTCGGGCAAATCCACCCTCGGGCGGAGGCTGGCCGATGCCCTGGGTTACCTGTTCTTCGACACAGGCGTCATGTACCGCGCCGTCACCTGGGGGGCGCTCCAGCGCGGCATCGCCATCGGCGACGAGGCGGCGGTTACCGCCCTGGCCGAGACCTGCCAGATTGACGTCCGCCCGCCCTCCAAGGATGACGGGCGCGCCTGCGATGTGCTGCTGGATGGGGCTGACATCACCTGGGAGGCGCGCCGCCCCGAAGTGGACGCCAACGTGTCGCCTGTTTCGGTCTATGCCGGGGTGCGCCGGGCGCTGACCGCCCAGCAGCGGCGTATCGGCCTGCGCGGGCGGGTCGTCATGGTCGGGCGCGACATCGGCACCGTCGTCCTGCCTGAGGCCGATCTCAAGATTTACCTGGACGCTTCCGCCGAGGAGCGCGCCCGCCGCCGCTACACCGAGATCATCAACCGCGGCGAGACCGCCGATTATGAAAAAATCCTGGCCGGGGTGCGCGAGCGTGACCGGATCGATTCGGGCCGCGCGGTCGCGCCGCTCAAGCCTGCTGAGGATGCAGTCATCCTCGATTCGGATAGACTCGATGCCGATGAAGTCTTTGCCCATGTGGAGGCCTTATGCCGGAAATAAAAACCTATCGGGTGGCCTGGTGGCGGCGCTGGATCGGGCGTCCGCTGGTGAGGCTGCTGCTCGGCGCGCTGTTCCATATCCTGGCGCCCATCAAAATCACCGGGAAGGTGAACATTCCATTCGGCAAGCCCTACATCGTGGCCTTCAACCACGTCTCGCTCTATGACCCCCCGTTCGTGGGCGTCTTCTGGCCGGAGCAACTGGAGGTCATGGGCGCGGTGGAAGTCTGGAGCAAGCCGGGGCAGAATGTCCTGGCGCGCCTGTGGGGCGGAATCCAGGTCCATCGCGGCGATTACGACCGCGCCCTATTCGATAAGGTCATCAGCGCGCTGACCTCCGGGCACCCCCTGCTGATCGCGCCCGAAGGCGGCCGCTCGCACGCCCCCGGCATGCGCCAGGCTAAACCGGGCATCGCTTACATCGTCGAGCAGACGGGGGTGCCGGTCATCCCGGTGGGCATCGTCGGCACCACGGATGACTTTTGGCAGAAGGCCTCTAAGGGCAAGCGCCCGGCGCTCGAAATGCATATCGGCAAGCCGCTCCAACTCCCGCCCGTGGAAGGACGCGGCGAGGCGCGCCGTCTCTCCCGCCAGGCCAACGCCGATTACGTCATGCGCGCCATCGCCGGGCTTTTGCCCGAAGAATACCGCGGCGTGTATGCAAATAACGCCACCCTCCCCGACTGAAAAACCTGTCAGCCAGGTCTGGAGGCCGGACCTCACTTGTTTGCCGCGCCTCTCCTGGACCCGACGCCTGTTCCGCCGTTTCATCAAGGCGGTCTGCAGGCTGCTGGTTTTCACCTGCACCCATTGCCAGGTGCGCGGGCTGGAGAATTATCCGACCGAAGGCGCCGCGCTGGTGGTCATCAACCATCTGGCCGACGCCGACTCGGTGGTATCGCTGGCCGTCCTGCCGGATTTCCCCGAAGTGATCGGCAAGATCGAACTGCGCGCGATCGCGCCCCTGCGCTGGGTGACGGACGGCCTGGGCATCATCTGGGTACACCGCGGCCAACCGGACCGGCGCGCCCTGTCTGCCGCGCTGGAGGCCTTGGCGCAGAAACGGCGGGTCATCATCGCCCCGGAGGGACGCGAGTCGCTTACGGGCGCGTTGGAGTACGGCACGGACGGCGCGGCCTTCCTGGCGCGTAAATCCGGGGTGAAGATCGTCCCCGTAGCGCTGACCGGGACGGAGCATGTCTATGACAGCCTGAAACGGCTGCGGCGGGCGCACATCACGCTGACCGTGGGGGAACCGTTCGTCTTGGCGCGGCAGGATCGAGGTCCCGGCGCGCTGGCGGCGGGGACGCGGCAGATCATGGAGACGCTGGCGCGTCTTCTCCCAGCGGCGTATCGCGGCGAGTATGCCTGTGTTGGGGAGGCCGAGGCGACTGATTCGTTCCAGTAATCTTTCTCCCACTGCCCCATGCTATAATGATTTTATTATGCGGCCATGACGTCCATCCTGACGTTGTTGACTTCCCCTGTTTATCTAGAGCCGTTCACCTCCTGGCTCGGGTGGGCGGGATGGCTGGTTGTGCTTGGCTTGACGCTTGGCGGGGTGTTTCGCTGGCGGAACTTGCAGCGTGGGGGGAAAGATCGCGGGTGGCTGATTCTCCTCTTCGTTTTCCTCGTACCTCTGACGAATCTGTTCCTGGGGCTGCGCCTGCCGACCGGCGCGGCCCTGCCCGAACCGGGCATCCCATCCGGTCCGCACAGCCCGGCGCTGATGTTTTTCTCCGCCCTGCCTTGGATGCTGGCTGGCGGGTTTCTCGGTCCGGTGGATGCTTTGCTGGTCGGCCTGTTGACGGGCCTGACGCGCGGGCTGTGGGACACACATAATTTCTTTTCCATTCTCGAACCGGCCCTGCTGGCGGTGCTGTTCAGCAGCGCAGTACGCCAGCGTTATCGCACCCTGTTCTATCGCCTCCTGCGCCAGCCCTTGTTCGTGAGCCTGGGGCTGGTGCCGGTCTATGCGTTGATCTTCGTCAGCAGCGCGTTCTTCTCGGTCTCCGATACCGTGCCGGCGCGGTTGGATTTTGCCCTGACCAATGTCGGTCCGGCCAGCCTGGCGGCGCTGGGCGAAATGGCGGTGGCAGGACTGTTTATGCAGTTGGCGGCCATTGCCCTGCCGCGCGCCTGGGGCGGCCAGGAGGCGCTTCAGCCTTCGCCCGCCGAACGCAGCCTGCAGGTCCGCTTCCTGACCGGCGGAGGAACGTTCATCGGCCTGTTGATCGTCCTGTTGATCCTGGGCGACTGGATCGTGGCAGGCAGCGCCGCCCGGCGCATGATCCGCGACCGGCTGGCAAGCACTGCCCAGGCGGCTGCCGAAACCGTGCCTTTCTTTCTGGAGACCGGCCAGAACCTGGCTGTTCAGTTGGCTGCCGATCCGGGCCTGCTCTCCGAATCCGGCGCTTCCCTCACTGCAATTCTGAGCGAACAGATTCGTACCGTCCCTTACTTCGACCAATTATTCGTCCTTGGTTCACAAGGCGACCTGCTGGCGGCTTACCCGCAGACTGCGGCGGAGGAGTTCGGTTTGCTGCCCCAGGAGTTCGCCGGGGTCAGCCTGGCGATGCAGGGCGTGGCAGTGCAATCCTATGCTGTTCCTCCTTCCGCTGGGGGAATCGCCGGGCGCGTCTCGTTTTTAATGGCAATTTCGGACTCCGGCGGCGCCCCTCAGCGCATCCTGCTTGGCCGCAGCGAATTGGCCAACAATCCGCTCACCCAGCCGCTCATCAACAGTCTGGCGAATATGACCTCACTGGAGGGGGAGGGCCTGCTGCTCGACGACGAAGGGCTGATTCTCTATAGTTCCAATCCTGAAGACCTGATGGACCTGTATGCCGGCGAGCGCGGCACCCAGGAGCAGTTCTACGACCTGCCCGCTCCCGACGGGACCCGCAACCTGGTCCTCTTCCAGCCGGTGGTGGGAAGTTCCTGGGCAGTTGTGCTCATCGTCCCGGCCCGGGAGGCCCAGCAACTGGCCCTCGACATCGCCGCTCCGCTGGCCCTTCTCGTGCTGATACTGGCGCTGGTGGCGCTCATTTCCCTGCGCCTGACCCTGCGCCTGTTGACCGGTTCCCTGCAAGGCCTGGCTCTCGAGGCCGGGCGGATCGCCCAAGGTCAACTCGACCATCCTTTGCAGGTGGAAGGCGTGGACGAAGTTGGCCAGTTGCGGCGCGCCTTCGAGCAAATGCGCGCCAGCCTGCACGCCCGGCTGGAGGAACTCAACCAACTCCTGCTGGTGAGCCAGGGGGTGGCCTCCACGCTGGAGATGGAAAGCGCCGTCCAGCCCATTTTGGAAGCAGTGCTGGCCACTGGCGCCAGCGCGGTGTGTGTGACGTTGAATCCCGTCGCCCCCCTGGAAGAGGTGCCTCAGCGTTTCACCCTCGGCCCGGCGCAAGAGGCCTATGCTTACCTCGACAAACCGGTCCTGGCCCTGGTCCAGAAACAGGAGCGGTTGGTACTGAATAATTTGAGCCGCGTGCGCGGGCTGGAAATCCCTGAAGGCCAGCCGCGCCCGGCAGCCCTCCTGGCAATGCCGATGTATCATGAGAATCAATTTCACGGTGCGCTGTGGGCAGCCTACGACCAGCCGCATCCTCTCTCTGAAGAGGCGGTGCGCTTCCTCTCCACTCTCGCCGGACACGCCGCCCTGGCGGCTGCCAACGCCCGTCTGTTCCGCACCGCCGAGGTTGGGCGGCAGCGCCTGGCCGCCATCCTGGCCTCCACCCCGGACCCGGTGCTGGTCACGGATCAGGAGAACCGTCTCATCCTGGCGAACCCGGCCGCCCGTCAGGCGCTCGGCTTCCCGATGGATTCCGCCGAGGGACAGCCCACGGAGCGCGTCATCGAGCAGAAGGAACTGCGCGACCTGCTCGAGGCGCTGGGCAGCGGCAAGCAGTCGGCGGAAATCGTGCTGGGGGACGGGAAGGTCTATTTCGCCACCGCCTCAGCCGTCGTTGCCGACGAGAGGCCGGTCGGACGCGTCTGCGTGATGCGCGATGTGACCCATTTCAAGGCGCTGGACGCGCTCAAGTCCGATTTCGTCTCGACGGTTGGACACGACCTGCGTTCGCCGTTGACGCTGATGCGCGGCTATGCCACCATGCTGGAGATGATTGGCAGGTTGAACGACCAGCAGAAGAGTTACGTGGAGAAGATCATCACCAGCGTGGAGAGTATGTCCCGCCTGGTCAATAATCTGCTCGACCTGAGCCGCATTGATGCCGGGGTGGGCTTGCAGGTGGAAAAAGTGGCAATCATGGAAATTGTGGAGACAGTCGCGGACACCTTGCGCCCGCAGGCCGAGCAGAAGAACATCCAACTCGGTGTGAAAGTGGCGCGTGACCTCCCTCAGTGGATCGAAGCCGACCGCGCCCTGCTCCAGCAGGCGGTTTACAACCTGGTGGAGAATGCGATCAAATATACACCGCCCAAAGGTTCTGTGACCCTGCGCGTACAGTCACACCCATCGGCAGTCCAGTTCGAGGTCCAGGATACCGGCATCGGCATCGCCCCGGCCGACCAGCCGCGCCTGTTCGAGAAATTCTTCCGCGGCAGCCAGCGGGAGGCGCGCGCCCAGCGCGGTTCCGGCCTGGGGCTGGCGATTGTCCGCTCGATTGCGGAACAGCACGGGGGCGAAGTGTGGCTGGAAAGCGCCATGGGGCAGGGGAGCATTTTCTACCTGCTCATCCCGCTCGAACAGCCGGATGGGAGGCGTGAGAGAAAAGCCTGAAGTAGTGGATGAATTGCCGGTCAAATCTCCTCTTGGCCAGACAACGATTCCTGCCTATACTTGGGTCAAGAGTCATTCGACAGGGGGATACCCTATGAGCAAGAACCCTTGGAATAAGCCTGAATTCATCTGGAAAGCGACCCTCCTCATCGGCCTCCTGGCCAGGCGACCGTCGGCGGGCAGAATTGATTGCCGTGGAGGGCCGCAAACTCACATTCAAGGTCCAGGCCTGGGACGAGGTTGAACTCATCGGGGGGCCGTCCATGACCGCTTTGTGATTGACGAGGCGAAATTCTTGGTGAGGGTGGAGGGGAAGGGGAAATAAAAGGATTTTCTCATGAATCAAATGTGCCACGCACTTTCAAAGTGCGTGGCACCTTGTATTTCTTGGGTATAGGCTGCGTTTACGGCACGCTGACCAGCACCGAGTCGAGGGTCATGATGGAGCCGTCCGCCATGCTGTATTCGATGAACTCGATGCGCACCAGGCCGAAGACGCCCGCCATGGTCAGGTCCACGGACAGGGAGAAGTTGCGCGGGTCGCCGGGGTTGGGGGAGTCGGTCATGACCGAGCCGCCAGTGACGTAGGCGTTGTCGGGCGCGTAGATGTTGTAGGCCAGGGTATTCTCGAACGGGCCGACGGTCACGCTGCCGGTCACGGTGAAGGGATAACCGACCACCGCCAGGTCGGCCGGGAAGGTGACGTTGATCTGGCGCGGCGTGCCGCCCGGCGTCTGCCCGGCCCAGCGGGTCAGCACCAGTTGGTTGCCGTTGTACAGGCGATAGCCCTGTTCCACCGGCTTGCTGGGGCAGCACATCGGGTCGTCCGCGCCGTGGATGGTGGTCTGCGCCAGGATTTCGCCGGCGAAAATGGTCAGGCTGTCAATCATCGGGCGGTCGTCAATGTAGACGGAGGCAGCATGGACGGGCGCGCCGCCGATGTTCAACACCGCCGCGATGTAGGTGAAGACACCCGTCCCGCCGGCGTTGATTCCCAGGATGACGGCTGCATCGTTCACGCCGTCGTAGTTCAGGTCGCCGAAGGCGATCAGGTCGCTCATAGTGACGCTGATATATCCGGGAGCCATCGGGTCCGATCCGGAGGCATACGAACCATTCACCAGGGTGACCGAGTACGGCGAACCGTAGAAATCGCTGATGTCATAGGTGGCGTTGCGCAGGCTGTCCACGCTCAATTCAGGGGAAACGGGAAGTGGTGGAGGCGGGAGTCCCTCCGAGGTGGGGGTGTCGGTGGCGCCGCCGGGCGGGACGGGCGGCTCGGTGACGGGGGAGGGCGGCGTTAGGTTAAATTCGACGCTGCAAGCCAGGACGGTCAACGCCAACACCAGGATGGGGGTCAACAGTTTACGAGTCATCATTTTCTCCTAAGAAACTACCGGAATAATAATGGAGTGCGGACTTTAGTCCGCAAGAATTATGCAGACTGAAGTCTGCACTCCAATTCTGAAATCGCGATAAGGAAGGAATGAAATGCGTTTCATCATTTCTCCATGAGAAATTCGACCAAACAAGTACGAATATTTTACGCCTGAACGACGGGGAAGCACAGGGGGAAATAAGTAAGCCACGCGCGGCATGGCGTGGCCTGATTATCATTCGCCGGAATCTATTATCCGAGATATTCTACAATCGTGGCTTCGCCCTGCCCGACGCCCACGCACAAGGTTGCCAACCCGTAGGGATGGGTCTGAGACCCGTCCTTGCGGCGGCGTTTCATTTCATGCAGTAGGGTGGTCAGGATGCGCGCCCCCGAACATCCCAGCGGGTGGCCGAGGGCAATCGCCCCCCCGTTGACGTTGACGATTTCCGGGTCGAGTCCAAGGTCTTCGATAACCGTCAGCGACTGGACGGCGAAAGCCTCGTTCAACTCGATCAAGCCGATATCCTGCAATTTCAGCCCGGCGCGGGCGAGGGCTTTTTGCACCGCCTGGACGGGTCCCAGCCCCATCGTACGCGGCGGGACGCCTGCGGCTGCCGAGGAAAGAATCCGCGCCATGGGCTTCAACTTGAGTTCTTTAGCCTTGTCCTCGCTCATGATGAGCAGTGCCGCGGCCCCATCGTTCAGCCCGGACGAATTCCCGGCAGTGACCGTCCCACCCTCGCGGAAGGCAGGCTTCAATTTACTGAGACTTTCCATGGTCGTATCGCGCCGCGGACGTTCGTCCGTATCCACGATCTTCGGGTCGCCTTTGCGCTGCGGGATGGTCACCGGGACGATCTCCTCGGCAAACTTGCCCGAGTCGATGGCGGCGATGGCCAACTGGTGCGAGCGCAAGGCAAATTCGTCCTGCATCGGACGGGTGAGGTGCGGCTTCATCTGGGCGATGTTCTCGGCGGTCTCGCCCATCTGATCGGTTCCGTACATTTCCTTCATCTTTGGGTTGGGGTAGCGCCAGCCCAGGGCGGTGTCGTAGGCGGTCAGGTTGCCGAACGGGAAGCCAGTCTCAGCCTTGGGCAGCGAGTACGGGGCGCGGCTCATGGACTCCACGCCCCCGGCGATGAACACGTCTCCTTCACCGGCGCGGACGGCGCGCGCCGCGAAGTTGACCGCCGCCAGCCCGGAAGCGCACAGCCGGTTGACGGTCACGCCGCCGACGCTGACGGGCAGTCCCGCCAGCAGGAGCGCCATACGGGCCACGTTGCGGTTGTCCTCCCCAGCCTGGTTGGCGCAGCCGAAGTAGACTTCCTCGACCAGATTCGGGTCCAGGGCGTTGCGTTCGATGATCGTCTTGATGACGTGCGCAACCAGGTCGTCCGGGCGGACGGAGGCAAGCACGCCGCCCAGCGCGCCGATGGGGGTGCGGATGGCATCAATGATGACAGGGATGGGCATGATCAGACCTCCGGGATGGGCTATTGGGGAGACTGCGGCGGATTCTTGGGCGGGACCTCGCCCATGAAACGGATGCGCTGGGTGTTGACCACTACCGCCTCACGGCGCAAGACGAATTGGGGATTGGCCTCGATGGAAACCGTGGCCTGCGTCAACGGCAGGAAGGACTCGCCCGCGTTGGCGAGCAGGTGCAGCAGATCCAGCGAACCCTGCACATGCACCTCGCCGCGCACTTCCATCCCATCCAGGATGAGAAATACTTCGTATTTCTCCTTGGGATATTTGATGAAACGCCGTTGGGTGGTAAATATTTTGCGCGGAGGCTCGAAGGCGAGTACGATCCCGGCTTTGGGCACGACGGAGAACAAGGGTTTTTCGATCACCACGGCAGGGTTCTCGAGCCGCGTGATGGTGGCATTGCGCACCAGGACGTTCTTTTCGCGCCGGTCGTTCAGGAAATCGGAAAGCCGCTGGTCGTGCAGGAAGACCCCGCCGCTGATGGTGTGGCTGTGCGTAAAAATGACGACTTCGTAGGAGACACTCGTATCAACCATAGTACTCTCCATCGTGGGTTGGACGAATTCTTGGTTTCATTCTACTCATCTGGGGACGAGATGTCAACATGGGTTCCGATGAAGAT
>JBFMCM010000319.1:0-2516 GCA_040754355.1 Chloroflexota bacterium
GGCCGCTGCCATTGCTTCTCTGGCCTTCGGCCTGGATGCCGCCACCCTGGACGGCAATCTGAAACGCGTCTTCGCCCGCCTCTTCGACGTGGAAGAACCCGCCGATACCCTCGCCGGCGAAAAACGTCTCTGGGCGCTGGCTGAAGAAAATCTGCCCAAAGGCCGCGCCGGAGACTACAACCAGGCGCTGATGGACCTGGGCGCAACCATCTGCCTGCCGAAGAATCCGCGCTGCCTGCTCTGCCCTCTCATCGAACTCTGCCGGGCGCGCGCCCGCGGCGTGCAGGAATCCCGCCCGGTGAAGAAGCCCAAAAAGGAGATCCCGCATTACATCGTCACTGCGGCAGTCATCCGTCGGGGCGGGAAAGTCCTGCTGGCAAAGCGCCCGGCGAAAGGACTCCTCGGCGGATTATGGGAATTCCCCGGCGGTAAGGCCGAACCTGGCGAGAACCTGCCCGACGCCCTGCAACGGGAGATCCGCGAAGAACTTGCCGCTGATATCCAAATTGGGGAATCATTTGGCATCTACCGCCACGCTTACACCCACTTCCGCATCACCCTGCACGCCTTTTTCTGTACGCTGGATGGCAAAGAACCTCGCCCGCTCGAGGCCGAGGATATTGCCTGGGTGACTCCGCACGAACTTGTCAACTACCCGATGGGTAAAGTGGACCGTCTGATTGCGCGCAAACTGGTTGGAAACGATGACTGACGACGGATATGCCGTTGAGCGCAAACGCATGGTAAACGAGCAGATTGCCCGCCGCGGCTTGCGGACCCGGTGCCTGCTGGCCGTTATGGAAAGTGTCCCGCGCCACTGCTTCGTCCCGCCCGACGAACGAGCCTGGGCCTACGCCGACGGTCCCCTGCCCATCGGCCACGGCCAGACCATCTCCCAGCCGTACATCGTCGCCCTGATGACCGATTTACTCCAACTCGAATCGAACGCCCGCGTCCTGGAGATTGGCACCGGCTCCGGGTACCAGGCCGCGGTGCTGGGAAAAATGGCAACTGAAGTTCATACCGTGGAGTTGATCCCCGAACTGGCGGTCAAAGCGGAGGAGACTCTCACCAATCTTGGATATAAAAATATTCACATCCACTTGGGCGATGGCTCATTGGGCTGGCCGGAAGGTGCCCCGTATGACGGGATCATCGTCACGGCAGCCGGCCCCAAGGTCCCGCCCCCGCTGCTGGAACAACTGGCCGAGGGTGGGCGGTTGGTGCTTCCCGTGGGTGGGCGCGGCTCGCAAGTCCTCGAAGTTCACCGCCGAATGGGTGACAAGATCGCCTGTGAACGCAGCATCCCGGTCGCCTTCGTCCCCCTGCGCGGCGAATTCGGTTGGAAATAATCCATTGATTGGTCGGAAATTAAAAACAGGGACGCTGCGGATGCGTCCCTGTTTGTGTTTCATCGCAACAGGTTAAGGCCGTTCGACCGTTTCGGCTTCGGACACTGTGGAGGTCATACTGGCTTCCACAGTACGCTTCTCGCCGGGTAAACGCATGGCTTTGACCACCAGGTCGGCGATGGCGGTGACGCCGAACCCCGCGCCGTAGTGTGAACTCAGGTCGCCCAGTTGCAGGCGGCAGTTTTCGCAGGCGGCCACGACGATGTTCGCGCCCGAACGCTGAACTTGGTTCACCTTCGGCTTGCCGGCTAACATGCGCAGATCTATCGCATCTGGATTGGCGACCAGCCCGGCCCCGCCGCCGCAGCAGTAGGCTTCCTCTTTCGAAGGTGTCAGTTCGCGGAAGTTCGTTGTGACGGTTTTGAGAATCAGCCGCGGCTCTTCGAGGATGCCGCCCTTGCGGCCCAGGTTGCAGGAGTCGTGATAGGTGATGGGCTCGGGGTTGGCCTTCGGATCGAGATCCAGCAGGCCGCGCTGGATGTAACCGGCGATGACCTCGACCAGGCTGGTGACGCGGAAGGTGAACTCCTCGCCGAACCAGTTGGGCGCCACCCAGCGCATGGCGTAATAGGCGTGCCCGCACTCGGAGATGACGATCTCTTCCACGCCGAGGGATTTGGCCTCATCCACGATTCGTCTGGCAATCGCCTTGGCGCGGCTGGCGTCGCCCAGGAAGACGCCGTAATTGGCGGCCTCGTAGATGCTCAAGGTCCAGTCCTCGCCAACCGTTTCGAAAATGGCTGCCGCGGGGAGGATGGTATGCGCGCCGGCCAGGGCCACGTAGAGTTTCTTGGCGCCTTTTTTCTGGACCGGGATGCGCGCCTTCGGGTTGCCGGTCAGTTCCTGGAGTTCCTTTTCCATGTCCTTGATGCTGTCGATATAGAAATCCAGGAAGATACTGGGATCGCGTCCTTTCTCGATGGCGGCGTCGGCCAGCATCTCCAGGACCTCGGGGGCGTTGCCGGTGGCGGTCGCCATGCTGCGTATGGCGCTCATCAACAGGGGCGTATCCACGCCCATCGGGCAGTTGATGGTGCAGCGGGCGCATAGGGTGCATTTGGTGAAGGCCATCTCGGTCAGCGCGACCAATTTCTCTTCAGTCAG
>JBFMCM010000320.1:0-4617 GCA_040754355.1 Chloroflexota bacterium
AACTGATGGAAGATTTGGCCTAAAAAATCCTCCCGCAGGGCTTGTCCTGAGCGAAGCGAAGGATCAGAGCCTGCGGGAGGGTTGTTTACCCAATGTAATAGCGCATGATCGGCCGCCTCGCGGACCGGCGGCCTGCTTCGGTAAAACCAGCCTGCTGGAAGGCTGACAATGTGCCCGTGTAGATGAATACCGGGGGCGTCTTCTCATCTTTCGTTTCTACCGGGTAACCTTCCACCACACTTCCCCCATTCGATTTTACATGTTCGATGGCCGCCTTGAGCAGGCCAATGGTCAATCCCTGGCGGCGGTATTTTTTATCAACGAAGAAGCAGGGGACAGACCAGACCGGGGTCTCCTCCAGCGGGGCGAGGACGCGCGAACGCGCCAGCGCGGAATATTCGCTACGCGGTTCGACCGCGATCCAGCCTACCGGGACGCCATCCACGTAGGCTAGCAGGCCCGGGGTCCCGCCCGAGGCGACGATGGCTTTCTGCGCCAACCGGTTGGTTTCACCCTGCATGGCCTCGAAATCCTTGCGGGTTTGCTTCCAGAACATACACCAGCACCCGGCGCAGGCGCCGCGCGGCCCGAAAAGGGTCTCGAAATCAGTCCAGCGATCGGCGGTAAGTGGAAAGAATTTGGGTTCAGACATATCAGGCCTTTACCAATCCTACTGTAACCTTTTCACCATCGAATTCGCCCGAGACACTGGCCGAACCGGTAACAGGTTCTGTAAAGAACAATTCCACGGTTAACGTCTCGGTCGTAACATACTCCCGGTGGGCCTCGATGGCCGCCTTCAATCCAGGCGTGGCGACCACGTTGACCTTGATCCGGTCGGCCACGTCCAGGCCGGCGGTCTTGCGCAGGTCCTGCACCCGGCGGACGAACTCGCGCGCCAGGCCCTCGCGCACCAGTTCCGGCGTCAGGTCGGTGACCAGGGCGGTGAGATAAGCGCCCTCCGCGGCCACGGCGAAGCCGGATTTGGCATCCGCGCGCACTTCCACTTCTTCGGGCAAGATCTCGAAATTTTCGCCATCTACAGTTACCTTGAGAGCCTGACCGGAAAGCAATCCGGGCGCAACCGCAGAGGGCTCCAGCGCCAGGATGGCTTTCTGGATAGCCGGGAACTTGCTGCCGTACTTCTGCCCCAGTTGCTTGGGCAGCGGCTTCAGGGCAAAGGTAGCCGCTTCGCTGGAGGTGTCCAGCAGGCGGACTTTCTTGACATTCAATTCGTCGGTGATCAGGTCGGCATAGGTTTCCACGGCATGGCGCTCTTCCGGGCGGCCCAGGGCAAAGGCAGCCTCGGCCAGCGGCTGGCGGACTTTACGATTGGCTTTCTGGCGGGCGGAATGTCCGAGCGAGACGAGGCGCATGACCAGCGCCATCTCGCGGTTGAGGCTCTCGTCAATCAGGGCTTCGTCCGCCTGCGGCCATTTTGCCAGGTGGACGGATTCGGGCGCGCGCCCGTCCACCGCGCGGACCAGGTTCTGGTACATCTCGTCGGCCAGGAAGGGCATGGCGGGGGCCAGCAGTTTCGCCAGGGTGACCAGGGCAGTGTATAGCGTCGAGTAAGCAGCCTGCTTGTCGGAGTCGGATTCGGACTTCCAGAAACGCCTCCGGGAGCGGCGCAGGTACCAGGTCGAGAGCGCCTCGACGAAGGCCTCGATAGGCCGCGTCGCGCCGGGCACATCATAAGTCTCATAAGCCTTGGTCACGTCGCGCACGAGCGCGTTCAACGAGGAGAGCAGCCACTTGTCCAGGTCGTTGTTCAATCTGACCATCTTCGTCAGGTCTGGCTTGTCGAGGTTGGCATAGGTGACGAAGAAAGAGTAGATGTTCCAGAGTGTGAGCGTGAAGTTCTTGACCACCTCGGTCACCATGCTGGGAGCGAAGCGGCGCTCGGCTTGCGGAGGGGCGGAAGTGTAGAAATACCAGCGGAAGGCGTCTGCCCCGGATTCGTTCAACACTTCCCATGGATCAACCACGTTTCCGACGTGCTTGGACATTTTCTGCCCCTCTTCGTCGAGAACCAGGCCAAGGCAAATCACATTCTTGTAACTCGGCTTGTCGAAGAGCAGGGTGCTGATTGCGTGCAGGGTGTAGAACCAGCCGCGCGTCTGGTCCACCGCCTCGCAGATGTAATCGGCGGGAAACTGGCTCTCGAACTTCTCCTTGTTCTCGAACGGATAGTGCCACTGGGAGACCGGCATCGAGCCCGAGTCGAACCAGACGTCAATGAGATCGAGGACGCGGGTCATCTTACCGCCGCACTTCAGGCAGTCCCAGTGGACGTTATCCACATACGGGCGGTGCAGGTCGAGATTGTTCAGGTCGCTGCCAGCTTTTTCGGAGAGTTCCTTCACCGAGCCGACGCACTCGCGATGTTTGCATTCCGGGCATTCCCAGACCGGCAGCGGCGTACCCCAGTAACGCTCGCGGCTGAGCGCCCAGTCTATGTTGTTCTCCAGCCAGTTGCCAAAACGCCCATCCCGGATATGTTCCGGCACCCAGTTGATCTGCTTGTTGAGTTCCACCAACCGCTCTTTGAAGGCGCTGGTGCGGATGTACCAGGACTCGCGGGCGTAATACAGCAGGGGCGTGTCGCAGCGCCAGCAGAAGGGATAGGTGTGGGTGTACGTTTCGGCGCGGAACAACAGGCCGCGCTGGTCCAGGTCAGCGGTGATGGACGGGTCAGCGTCTTTGACAAAGACCCCGCGCCAGGGCGTGACCTGCGGCAGGAAAGCGCCGTCCGGGCCAACGGTCAGCAGCACCGGCAGGTTGTAGGTTTTGGAAACCTCCATATCGTCCGCGCCAAAAGCCGGGGCAATGTGGACCAGCCCGGTGCCATCCTCGATGGTGACGAAGTCACCCAACACCACGTAATGCGCCGGTTTCTCCAGCGGCATGAAAGTGAACAGCGGGTGATATTTCGTCCCTTTCAGTT
Organism: Chloroflexota bacterium; assembly: GCA_040754355.1. Lineage (GTDB taxonomy): Bacteria > Chloroflexota > Anaerolineae > Anaerolineales > Villigracilaceae > UBA877. The sequence goes on from JBFMCM010000320.1 coordinate 2,948, forward strand.
TCCTGCCCTTGAAGCGCTCCACCACCTTGACTTCTTCGCCGCGGAAGACTTTCTCCAGCAGGGCTTCCGCCAGGATGAGACGTTCGGTGCCGCCCTCGGGCAGGGACCGTTCTACCGTCACGTACCCGACCTCGGGGCCGGCCGCGACTGCCACGTTGGCAGGCAGCGTCCAGGGCGTCGTCGTCCAGACCAGGAGCGAGGTGCCGGGCTTGTCCACCAGCGGCAAGCGGACGAAGACCGAGGGATCGGTGGCGTCCGCGTAGCCCTGGGCCACTTCATGGTCCGAGAGCGGCGTGCCGCAGCGCGGGCAATACGGGACGATCTTGTAACCCTTGAAGAGCAGGTCGCGTTCCCAGAAATTCTTCAGGATCCACCAGACCGACTCGATGTAGTCGTTGGTGTAGGTGACGTAAGCATCACCCAGGTCCACCCAGAAGCCGATGCGGTCGGTCAGTTTTTCCCATTCCTGGATGTAATCGAAGACCGATTTTCGGCACAATTCGTTGAATTTCTCGATGCCGTATTCCTCGATTTGCTGTTTATTGGTAAAGCCGAGTTTCTTCTCGACGGCGATTTCCACCGGCAGGCCGTGCGTGTCCCAGCCGCCGCGCCGGGAGACGTGGAAGCCATTCATGATTTTGTAACGCGGAAACATATCCTTGAAAACACGCGCTTCCACATGATGGACGCCCGGCAGGCCGTTGGCCGTCGGCGGACCCTCGAAGAAGACGTACTCCGGCGCGCCTCTGCGCTGGGCGATGGTCTTCTCGAAGATCTTCTGCGACTTCCAAAACTTCAAGACGCCCTCTTCCAGGGCGGTGACATCCAGTTTGGGGGAAACGGGTTTGAACATACGCACTCCTATCTGCCCTCACCCCTGCACCCCTCTCCCGATGGGAGAGGGGACGGGGGTGAGGGAAAACAAAACCCTCGCCTCAATCCAGAGACGAGAGCCATTGCTCACGCGGTACCACTCTGCTTCCCAATGAAGGGCACTCACAGGTACGGCCTTACGGCGATACCCCGCCAGGATAACGGTCGGCTTCCGGCTTGCTTACTTGCTCCTCGTTCAGCGCGCGGCTCCGGGAGGATATTCTGCCCTTTCGGCTGGCCCGGCTCGCACCCTCTCCGGGTTCGCTGTCAGCGACGGGGGCATACTCGTTCCCATCTTCGCCTTTCAGATGGGGGGAATTATAATAGCAACACATCTCCCCCGCAAGGACAATCTACATGGAACTCCATTTCGCCGACCTAATCCTCACGACCAATGCGACCGACTGCCGACCCACGAAAGGCGGATACATTGCCGCTGCCTCCAATCTGACCGTGAGCCTGCCAGCCGCGCCCGTGCGTTATCTCTACTCTGGCTGGCAATCCTGGTCGCTGACCGCCTGGGTGGAGACCAGCCGCCCGGTCCGCCCGATGCGCCCAAAGATCATGCACCCGATGCACGGCGACCCCGCCTATGCAGGCGAGACCCGTCCGCACGGATCGTGGTACGGTGCTGTCGAACTCCCGGATGGGAAAATCCTCTTCCTGGGGGCCTTGGGCCTGGAGAGTCACGTCATGCTCGATGGGCAGAGTCTTGTGGGGTTGTATGAAAGCGGAGTCCGAAGTCTCCCGACTTCGGACCCGGCGACTGGAGTCGCCGAACTCCACCCTCGCAACGA
>JBFMCM010000321.1:0-2537 GCA_040754355.1 Chloroflexota bacterium
AACTCAGCCAGAGGCGGGCGCGCAGGGAGGAGAACATGGGGATTTATGATTGAGGATTGACGATTAACTACTCGCGGTTTACGAACCATCCACGAGTTTGTAGCCGATGCCGGTGACGGTCTCGATCTGGCAGGCACAGCCGGCCATCTTCCGGCGCAGGTGGGCAATGTGAACATCCACGGTGCGCGTCTGGCCGTAAAAATCGAAGCCCCAGGCCTGCTGGAGTAACTGCTCGCGGGTGAAGACGCGCCCCGGCTGCCCGGTCAGGACGAGCAGCAACTCGAATTCCTGGGTGCGCAGGTCGAGGGTCCGCTCACCGCAGCGCACCTCGCGGCGGGCGGGATCCACCGTCAGGTCGGATAAGTGGATAACATTTGCGCTGATTCCAGCGGTGCGTTCTGTCCGGCGCAGGATGGCTTTCACGCGCGCCACCAGTTCGCGCGGGTTGAACGGCTTGGTCAGGTAGTCATCGGCTCCGAGTTCCAGGCCGAGGATTTTATCAATATCCTCGTCACGGGCGGTGAGCATGATGATGGCGACCGCGTTGTCGGCGGCGCGCAAGCGGCGGCAGACCTCGAAACCGTCCAGTTTCGGGAGCATCACGTCCAGCACCACCAGGGCCGGGCTGAGGCGTTTCACCGCCTCGAGGGCGGTCTCGCCGTCGCTGGCAGCCTCCACACGGAAATTTTCGCGCTCCAGGTACATGCGCGCAAGCGAAACAATGGACGGCTCATCATCCACGAGCAGGATCAGTTCGGCGGTCATTTTACAAGGGCAACGACTTCGATTTCCACTGCCGCGCCTTTGGGCAAACCGGCCACGGCAACGGTGGAACGGGCAGGCGGGTTCTCCGGAAAGAACTCTGCATAGACCGTATTCATGACGGGGAAATCAGCCATATCCTTCAGGAAGACGGTGGTCTTCACGACCCGTTCGAGGCCGGACCCGGCGCCTGCCAGCACGTGCTTGAGGTTGGTCAAAACCTGACGGGTCTCCGCCTCCACCCCACCCGGCACGAGGGCCTGGGTAGCCGGATCGAGGCCGATCTGCCCGGAAGTGAAGACCAGGTCTCCGGTCCGGATGGCGACGGAATAAGGACCGATGGCCTTTGGGGCTTTGTCAGCGGTGATCACTGTTCTGTCCATGGGCGCCTCCAGTTTGGTTTCCTTTGATTTTACTGCAAACTGGAGAGACAGCGCGGGGCGCGTCTCTCCAGTTTTATTGTGCTAGTGATGGGAAGGCTACGGTGTCTGAGGCTCTTCGGCAGGCAGAGGCTGGTGCGCTTCCCGGAAGGCGCGGATGGCATCCCGCAAAGCCTGACCAGTGCCGCCCATGGCCGCGCGGGTGTCCTTGAGCACCTGGCGGAGGGCTTTGGCGGTTTCGAGCGCCGCAGCGGGGTCGGTGACATTGCCGCTCTCGTCGAAGCCGGCGTGGCTGGCAATGATGGCTGCACCCGGCTCATGGGCGGCCTGCGCGGCCGGGATGGCAGCGGCGAACGCGTCCAAAGCGGCCTGGACAGCCGAGGTGTCGTAGCCCATTTCATTGGCCTTGTCAATCAGGGATTGGACCCTGGCGATGAACTCGTCGGCCTTGCCCAGACGCTCACCCTGACGCGCATAGGCCTCCTGGAGGCGGGCCCAAGCCTGTTCGAGGCGTTCGTCGGAGACGTTCTCCCTGGTTGGCGGGGTGTTCTCGTCGTACAATCCGGCGGCCGATGCACTGACGGCGGGGAGGGCGGCCAGTCCGATACCGATGAGTAGAACGGCCAGAGCGGCTTTCTTGAGAAGAGAGGTAAATTTGAACATTTTGTTTTCTCCTTTCGATGTTCGTATTGTAGGATGGTCAAGTAACCCGCATATGGCAGCGGTGTAAAATGCCTGTAAAAACCTTCGACCCCCCTTTGCTTGACAATCTATCTCTCACCGTGTAAAATCTCCCCGCTCAATAAGGATTGCAGGCCGAGATAGCTCAGCTGGTAGAGCACGCGACTGAAAATTGCGGTGTCCCCAGTTCGATCCTGGGTCTCGGCACTCTCGGCCAGCAGGAACGGCCAGGTTGCGGGCGTGGTTCAGTGGTAGAACGTCTCCTTGCCAAGGAGAAGGTCGTGGGTTCGAATCCCATCGCCCGCTCTGTACTGTACATTGCTGATTGTGGATTGAAGATTGTGGATTGCCGGGACAATCAGCAATCGTCAGTCTACAATCAGCAATCAATTTATGGCGTCGTGGCCAAGTGGCAAGGCAAGGGTCTGCAAAACCCTCATCACGGGTTCAAATCCCGTCGACGCCTCTAGTGAAAATAGCGAGTCGTGCTGGCTCGCTTTTGTTTTTGTGTCTCCTAATTCGTCTCGCACTGGTATCCAACGGAACACCCAGCGTTGGCTGGACAATTTCGGGTACATTTCAAATCCGTTGAAGCCATGCGCATTGTCACGAAATTCGCCTATAATGTTCTTGTATGCAAAAGAAAATTGCGCCTGACAAGGTTAGAAAAGAGCGCATTGCCCACCAAGGCGGAAAGACAGGCAAGGCTCGCTT
>JBFMCM010000322.1:0-2159 GCA_040754355.1 Chloroflexota bacterium
GAACAGGCACAGGATGTTGACCGCCGACCAGAGCCCGAATCCCACCAGCGGCGGGAGTTTTGCCCACAGCCAGAAGAGCGGCAGGATCCAGTCGGGATAATAGAACTGCAGCAAGTTCCCGTGGGCGGTCTCGATGTAGATGTTGTAATCGAAGGGAATGTAGTGCAGAGAATGATCCAGCCAGAGGAACAGGCCGAGGGTCCCGAAGGCCAACGCCAGCGCAAAAGCCTCCCAGCGGGTGGGACGCCGCCGCAGGCGGGCGTCCATCGCGGCTGCGTCGGGGTCCAGCAGCAGGGCGGAGGTCACCGGTATAACTTCTCCAGCCCGCGCCAGACATCGTCCCGCCAGGCCGTGTAATTATGCCCGCCTGAGTATTCCCGATAAGTGACGTAGTACTTGCGCTCCTGGAGCAGGGCGTGCATCTCGCGATTGCCAGCCAGCAGGAAGTCGAACTTCCCAACATCCATCCAGACCTGGATGGTCGTGCGCGGCAGGCAGCGCACCAGGTCGGCGATGACCGAATGCAGTTCCGGGACGAAGAAGGCGCCCGACTGGCTGAGCACTTTCCCGAAAATGTGCGGCAGGCGAAGGCCCGTGTAGAGAGCCATCAACCCGCCCATCGAAGCCCCCAGCACGCCATACGGTTCGCCGCCGGGAGGCGTGAGCGTCAGGTTTTCCTGCGCCAGCGGGATGACCTGGTCGAAGACGAAGTCGAGGGTGGCGTCCGCGCAGGAATACTCGAGTACACGCGCCGCGCCGCCGTTCTGCACCAGCGCCATCGCAAACGGGCGGACGCGCTTGAGGGCAATCAGGTTGTCCACAAGCAGGTTGAGTTTGGCCCTCTTCAGATAATCCACGCCGTCGTAGACGACCACCAGCGGAACCGGGTAGCGGACCGGAGGCTGGTACAGGTGAACGGTCCGTTTCGAACCGGCAGCCCGCTCACGGGTCGGGACCTCGTGCCGACTGACCGTCCCGCGTTTCGCGCCGCGCACCGGCTTGGCCAGTTCGGTCGGACCGCCGCGCGGCATGTAGAAGTAGTAATTCCAGGCACTGATGCCGTTCCAGACCTTGTTCGGGTTGAGCGGATCTTCCACGCGCTGGCCGGTTTTCGGGTCCAGGTAGGCATATTCGAGGTAGGCGTCGGGCGGGAGTTGCAGGGTAAGCGACCAGATGCCGGGGGCGATGCGCGTCAATGGCTGGGGGGCATCCTCCCAGTTGTGCAGATCGTCGAGCAGCAGGACGGGGGATTTCCCCTGCCAGAGGAAGGTGGCAGTTCCGCCCTCGATGACAGGGTTCCCAGTGGTGCGCGCCAGGGCGAGGAGGGGAAAGGTGGGCATGGTTCTCCTATTTCGCTTTGATTACGTGACTAAATCCCTTTCAGCAACTTTTTTCCAAACGCCGCCGGTTCGCTGCGCTCGACGACCAGTTCTTTGGCATCGTGAAATTTCATGAAGTCACGCATGGCCACGGCAACATTGTTTACCAATTCTGCATCCGGCTTGACGCCCGGCTCCAAGTAGAGGGATTTCAGGCGCAAGAGACCGTCCTTGCGCTCCAGTTTGGGGTCGAAGCGGCCAACGAGGCGGTCCTTGTGCAGGATGGGCAGGCTGAAATAACCGTAGACGCGCTTCGGCGCAGGCAGGTAACACTCCAGCGCCTGGTGGAAGCCCCACAGGAGTTCATCGCGGCGGACTGCCCACCACAGGCTGTCGAACGGGCTGAGGAAGGTGGTGCGCTCGGCCTTGAGACTCCCATCTGCAGCCTGTTCCAGCAAGGGCAGGTTGTCACGATGGACGAGGAGTTCTTCCGTGTTCCCGTTTTCCAGTTTTCCCGTGATCGGGAGGAGAAGGCCGTCCTTGACCAGCGCCGTGACAATAGGCCTGGACTTGGTCACTTTCATCCACGTGTAGTCCCCGGCGTGGCGCGGCATGAAGACTCCGAGCGCCTTCGCGCCGCGCTCGACCCAGAAACGGTCGCGCTGCTCGGCGGTTGGCGCGCGGGTATCCACCCAGGAGGGCAGGACGCGCTCGGTCAGGTCGTAGATGCGCTGGAATTTGTCCCGCCCGGCAATCATCAGTTCGCCGAAGGCATACAGGTATTCGAGCGCCACCTTGGCCGGGCGCCAGTTCCACCACGCGCCCGGAGGGTGGTCGCCG
>JBFMCM010000323.1:0-4275 GCA_040754355.1 Chloroflexota bacterium
ATCAAGCCAAGCCGCAGCAGCGGCAAGTGCGTTAATATGCCTGCCCCCGACAGGCCGTAGAGTCCGCAGAGGGCGAAGATGACTGCCAGGCCGAAGGTGATGATCGCCGGCCAGGGCGAGCCTTTGTCCACCAGCGGGACGAGTTGCGCCGCGCCGAAATAGCCGTAGGCCTTGCGTCCGACGAAGACGATGGCAATGTGGAGCAGGGCAATCAAGAAGGACGCGAGGGAGGCGAGAAGGAGGAGGATCGAGCCAGGAGTTTTCATGATTCCCTTTCCTTTTCTTCATCATCCCCTCCCTGTTCCTCCATCAACTCTTTCGCCCTCTCATCCTCCCCCGGCTCGATGCGCCGGGCGAAGGTCAGGAAGCCAGTGTGCGCCACCATGCGGTCGGTGGGGCGCAGCCGCGACGGCTCAGGCTTGTAATAACGCAGCATGATCTCGCAAACTTCGATGAAGGCAAAATCCGCGCGCCGCAGGGCGTGCAGGAGAGTCTCCACCTGGTTGAAGGTCGGCACCAGGTTGCAGAAGAAGCCGCCCGGCTTGAGAGCGGCGCGCACTTGCGTGACGTAATCCCAGGGGTTGGGCAAGTCGAGGAAGAAGGCATCCGCGTCGGTTTCGTCGAAGCCTTCAGCGATGTCGCGCAGTTTGAACTCGACGCGGTCATCCAGACCAAGATGCTCCAGGTTCTTGCGTGCCAGTTTCTGGAATTCTTCACGCTTTTCGTACGTGACCACGCGTCCCTGCGGACCGACGGCGAAAGCCAGCGCCACGGCCATGGATCCGGAGCCTGTCCCGGCCTCGAGCACGGTCTGCCCCGGCCCGATGGAGAGCATCGTCAGGATGAAGCCGATGTCCTTCGGGTACATGATCTGGGTGGAGCGTTTCAACTCGGTCAGGACGTCTGCCAGGGAGGGCTGGAGAAGGAAGAACGGACTGCCCTGGTGGCTGAAGACCTGGCTGCCCCATGGCAAACCGATCAAGTCATCGTGATTAAGCATGCCGCGATGCGTATGCAGTGTCCCGCCAGGCACGAGGGTGAAGATGTAGTGTTTGTGGCGCAGGCCGACCAGTTGCGCCAGGTCACCGGCGGAGGCGTGGGTGGAGGTTAGATTCCAAGTCATAGGAACGTTTTACCACAGAGCACACAGAGAGCACAGAGAAAATCCATAAAAACCTCCGTGGACTCTGTGCTCTCTGACGTGAAATTACGGCTTTAAGATTTTCGCGAAGAAATCGGTGATGGCGTTGTAGCAGGTCACCCGGTTGGCATACTTCAGCACGTCGTGGCCTTCGTCCTCGAAGATAAGCAACTTGATGTCTTTGCCTTTCTTCTTCAAGTCAGCTACCAGTTCCTCGGATTCATTCGCCACCACGCGCGGGTCGTTACGCCCCTGGATGACCAGCATCGGGCAGGCAAGATTCTCCAGATAGGTCTTAGGCGAACGTTCAGCCAGCAACGCGCGGCCATCGACAGTTTCCGGGTCGGCCAGGGCAATTTTGAAGTATGGTTTCCAGGTCTCAGGGATGCGTTCGGAGAATGTCGCCAGGTCGTAGGGACCGAACATGTCGCAGGCAGCAGACCAAAGGTCCGGGTGGCGGCCCGCCAGGGTCAGGGTCATGTAGCCGCCGTAGGAACGTCCCACTACCGCGGCGCGCTTCACGTCCAAGCGCTTGTCTTTTGGCAGGACTTTCGTCACCGCGTGGACGTGGTCGAGGCGGTCCTGCCCGCCCCAGTCGCGGTCCACCTGTTTCATGTAATTCAACCCATAACCGGTGGAGCCGCGCACATTGGGAACGAAAACGGCGAAACCGCGCAGGGTCAGGAACTGGATGAGCGGCATCGAGAACCAGGCGAAATCCGGGCGTTCCTGGCTCTGCGGTCCGCCGTGGATGTAATAGACGACCGGCCGGGGACCCGAATAGCCAAGGCTGGCAGCTGGCAGGTACAATCGCGCCGAGATGCGCGTGCCGTCGTGGGAAACGAAGGAAGCATCTTCACCTTTCGAGAGCAGATCTTCGGGGATGCCCAGGATGCGCTCCTCAGTGTGCATGACGATGGTCTCGCGATCCTTGTCCTCCACGGTGTAAATCTGGGTCGGGCTGACGGCAGTGGAAAATGACAGAACGAAGCGGTCGCCTTTCTTATCGTAGTAGATGCTCTCCAGTTTCCCATCCGAGAGATCACCTTCGCCCACAAGACTATGCTTGAGGCTCATCACGCGTTTGGCCTCGTTATAGACACCTTCGTAATACCAGGAGCAGGAGTCAATATTGAAGCCAACCAGGTAATGCGTCCCCTTCAAGCGCACCATGCTGGTCATCTCCCCTTCACCCAAATGGATGATGCCTTCCAGTTGGACAGGCTGGACCTCGCCCGGCTTCGACAGGTCAATCACGCCCAGGCTGTAATGATCGTCGAACAGGGCGCTCGTAACCAGGACGCTGTTCCCGGATGGCGTCCAGACCGAAGCACCTTGCCCGTTGGGTGGTACATCTTCCCCTTCCTTCCTTTGATCAATCGGCTTGCCAAGAAGAAGACTCTTCTTCTCATTCTCCAGCATCCACAGGACATTGTCGCCGGCCGAATAGCCCTCCCCCAGCATGATCCGGCTGTGGTCATCGTTCGGGCTGGATGGAAAGGAGCCCCATTCAGACTCATCCAGTTTGGCAAGTTGATTGGTTCGCAAATCGCCTCGATAACCCTCATGGACGGGCTTGTCGCGCCGTTCAGCGTCGAAATAAGCGATATTCTTCTCTATATCGCATTCAGTCAAATGGACGCGGTAGTCCGCCAGAAAATTATCGAAGGCCGGTTCTGGGAATCCGCCTTCGATGGGGATGTACATCGGCTGATAATTTTCGTCCCCGTCGCGGTCGAGCATGACGAGGATTTTGTCGAGCAGGGGAAGCACATAGAACGAGTAACCTCCAACCAGGTCTGGATTTTGCATGGCAATATCTGGAGGTAAAAGTGGTTCGGGGACCGAACTGCCGTAATACATCCGATACAAACTCAATTTTCCGGAAAGGTTGCTGATGAAATAAATCCGATCACCCACCAGTTGGGGAGCCAAATGAAGACGCGAAGCAAGGAATGATTCTATCCGAACGGTCATGGGTGTCTCCTTTTAGGTGATGCAATCTTATCATGAAAAGGCTTGACGGATTCCAACCCGGCTGATAAACTCGGTCTTGAGGTTGCACGTGTTCGTGCTGGAAACGAAGAAGACCGGCTAGAACAAAGCACCACGTTCGAACCGGTTTTTTGATACCGGCGGGGCACAAGCACCGCATCCTATTCTTTTCGTTCTTAGTAAGGAGAAATAAGGCAATGACAGAGCGTGTGACCGGAACGGTCAAATGGTTCAATGCGTCGAAGGGCTACGGCTTCATCGCGCGCGAAGGCGGCCCGGACGTCTTCGTTCATTTCAGCGCAATTCAGACCGAGGGTTTCAAGACCCTCAACGAAGGCCAACAGGTCGAGTTCGAGATCGAACAAGGCCCCAACGGTCTTCAAGCAGCCAATGTAAAAGCAATTTAACTCTGATTGCGAATCCCCGAATCCCTCCCTAACCAGGGAGGGATTTTTATTTCTGACTGATTTCCACCTGGCTGAGCCAGCGTCCGACGAATAGGAAGAGCGCTGCAACCAATGTCCCCAGCCCGGCATTCAACGGGCCGACTGCGGCGAAAGTCCAGCCGAGAGCCGCGCCGAGGAAATGCCCGGCCCAAAAGCCAATCTCTGCCAGGAGCAGGTAGAGCAATAGTTTTTTCAAGGGATCGGCCTTCCAAAAATGGAAGGCAGCCGCATACAGGGCGGCCAGGATCAGGCCGAAGATCAAGGCGGGAAAAGTCATGTCAACATCCAGGGGTAAAACAACAATAACAGGCTTTTATTACTCACTTGAGATAGCGGCTTAGTGGTATGTAGATCCATTATACTATAATAATATATGATGGCTATGCGCATTATACAACAATCGCCCCGCCGCCGAGGACGATGTCCCCAACGTAGAAGACGGCCGCCTGACCTGGCGTCAGGTCACGCACGGGCGCATCGAAGCGGACCGTGGCCTTATTCCCCGTTTCGAGCGGCGTGACCTCCGCCGGAACCTCCCTGGCTGTGTAACGCGTCTTGACCTCGGCGCGGAAGCGACCTAAGGCCGGTTCGCCCGAAATCCAACTGATGCCGGTCACAGTGCATTCGCTCGTCCCGAGTTCCTCCTCGGGACCAACGATGAGGGTGTTGGCAGCCGGGTCCTTGGCCAGCACA
>JBFMCM010000324.1:0-6668 GCA_040754355.1 Chloroflexota bacterium
GCTCGTTTGAGCGCCGCGAAAAATCATGCAGAGAAAAAAATGAAGGCCAATCATACTAAACCAATGCGCGCTTTCTTCATCGGGATGATCACAGTTAGCGGTATAGCGGTCGTACTCTATACTGTTTGGGTTTTCACACAACAATATCAGCCTGAAGTCGAATCCGTTATTTCCAGCGTTGTATTGATCAGCCTGACGTTTACGGCTGCAGTGATAGGATTTGTAATCGCTTCAAATAAAAAGACAGGGCCCGATCTTCGCCGCGCTTGGCTGTTAATGGGATTGGCTGCACTGTGTAATGCGATAGCAGAAAGCCTTTGGATCTGGTACGAGGTCGTTTTAGCAGTTGATCCATTCCCATCGCTGGCGGATGTTTTTTACCTTCTCTTCTATCCACTCATGCTGGCAGGGATTCTAAGCCTTCCCTATGCGCCAATCCAACGGGAACGCCGCGCGATACTCGGCCTGGACATGAGCATTGTCATGATCATGGGGGCAGTTTTTCTCTGGTATTTTATCCTTGCTCCAATGCGGGCCGCCACAGGAGGTGGATGGGGAGGATTGATCGCCCTGGCATACCCAATTGGGGACTTGTTCATCCTGGCTGGACTACTTTCCCTGGTCCAACGTGACGTAGAGAATGTCAACCGCACTATACTTTATTTGTTGAGCGGCAGTATGCTCAGCACCGCTATTGCGGATGTCTTTTTCGTCTATTTTGAAACCCACTCACTTCCATATCTCATGCCCCCCCTGAATATACTCTGGATGATTTCATACTGGACGATGCTGGCCGCGGCTGTCTGGCAGGTTATCCACCCACTCTCTAGCTTGAGCATCGAAACGTTCACGCCTCTTCTGCGGAATACGCTTATTTACCTGACACCAATATTAAGTATGGGCTTCACTTTTTCTGTCTCGTTCAGTCTTCTTCGAACAGATTTGTCTTTATACTGGACGCTCGTCGGCTGTTTCACAATTTTTGCCCTGGTTCTACTGCGTCAATATGTTGTGCTGCGTGACAATCGCCGGTTGTACAAGCAAATGGAACAGCAGGCCGTCACAGATTCGCTAACGGGCATATACAATCGTCACTTCTTCAACGAAGCCCTTCATCGCGAAATCAAACGCGCGGAACGTTATAGTTATCCTCTCACCATCTTGATGATGGATATTGACAATTTCAAAGCCTACAATGACTTGCACGGGCATCTGGAAGGAGACATATTATTAAAAGAAATCGCTGCCCAAATGAAATCCCATGTGCGTGCTTCAGATTTGCTGGCACGTTTCGGGGGAGATGAATTTGTGCTTATCCTGCCAGAAACAAATATCATCCAGGCACAAGCCATCATAAAGAAATTACACGCCACCGTTCTAGAAAAGTTCGCCCGCGACCGATTAGGTATCAGCATCGGTAGCGCTTTGCTCCAGCCGGGCATGACCCCACAAGCCTTGCTGGCTGAAGCAGACCGCAGTCTGTACCGTGTCAAACCAACGAAGTAAATCCTCGAGAAGAGAAGCCCCCGGAAGTTTCGACCACTCCGGGGGCAGTTGGTTAATCGTCCTCCTTCGGCTTGTTGCCCAAGCCTTCATCAATGCGTGCCATCACTTCGGGGGTGAGTTTGTCCACCACGTTGATGGCTTGTATATTCTCTTTCACCTGCTCCACCCGGCTGGCACCGGTGATGACCGTGCTGACGTTGGAATTCTTGAGGCACCAGGCCAGCGCCATCTGCGCCATGCTCACCCCCAGATCCCCGGCAATGGGGACCAGTTTCTTGACGATTGCAATCCGTTTCGGGTCGGTAATGGACGGCTTCAGCCATTCATAGCCTTTCAAATTCGCCCGGCTGTCCGACGGAATGCCGTCGTTGTATTTGCCGGTGAGCAGCCCGGAGGCAAGCGGACTCCAAGTGGTGAGGCCCAGCCCGAGGTCCCGATAGAGGCGGGCGTATTCGCGTTCCACCTTTTCCCGCGTCAGCATGTTGTATTGCGGTTGTTCCATGACCGGCTTGTACAGGTGGTGCTTGTCGGCGATCTGCCAGGCTTCCATAATCTCGGCTGCGCTCCAATCGGAGGTTCCCCAATACAAGGCCTTGCCGCGGGCGATGATGTCGTGCATCGCCCAGACAGTTTCCTCGATGGGCGTCTCCGGGTCGGCGCGGTGGCAGAAGACCAGGTCTACATAATCGAGTTGCAGGCGCTGGAGGGAGCCGTCAATGGCCTCCAGCAGGCGTTTACGGTTAAGGGTGTTCTTCTCATTCGGGCCATTATACAGTCCCCAGAAGAACTTGGTCGAGATCAAGTAACTGCCGCGCCGCCAGCCCAGTTTCTTCAACACAGCGCCCATCACGCGCTCGGATTTTCCGCCCGCATAGACTTCGGCGTTATCGAAAAAATTGACCCCTGCATCATAGGCGGCGGCCATGCACTCGCGCGCCGCGTCTTCGCCCATTTGTATGCCAAAGGTCACCCACGAACCGAAGGAGAGTTCGCTGACTTTCAGGCCGGAGCGGCCCAGATGACGATAATTCATTGAAACTCCAAAGATTAACCACAAAGGGCACAAAGTTCCCTATTCTCTCCGTCGAGACCTGCGTGTCCTTTGTGTTGATTTATTTTTCTTCGCCGGACCCAATCCCCAGCGGCTTCCACTTGGACTCGTCCTTGAGCCGGTGCTGGACCCCGTGCCGGTCGTGGACCTCATCGAAGCCCTCGGACTTGATGAACATCTTCTCGCCGTCCAGCAGGGCGGTGAGGCCTTCCTGTCCGGGTTCGGGGCGTTTGAGACCTTTATATTGGGCAGACATGGCCGGGGTGTAATCGGTCGGTTCTTCGTAGGTCGTGATGTACCCCTCGAAGTTGCGCAGGATGACTTTGTGGTCCGACATCGAAAGCACGTAATTGGGCATGACCGGGATCTTGCCGCCGCCGCCGGGGGCGTCCACGATGAATTGCGGCACGGCAAAGCCGGAAGTATGCCCGCGCAAACCTTCCATGATCTCGATGCCTTTGGCGACTGGCGTGCGGAAGTGGCCGGCGCCTTCCACCAAGTCGCATTGATAGAGATAGTACGGGCGGACGCGGATGCGTATCAGATCCTGCACCAGGTCGCGCTGGATGTGGACGTTGTCATTCACACCAGCCAGCAGGACGGATTGGTTGCCGAGCGGGATGCCGGCACGCGTCAGTTTATCGGTGGCTTCAGCCAATTCTTTCGTGATCTCGTTCGGGTGGTTGACATGAATATTCATCCACAGGGGGTGGAATTTCTGCAACATATCACACAATTCATCAGTGACGCGCATCGGCATGAAAACCGGGACACGCGACCCGATGCGGACGATTTCGATATGCGGGATCTCGCGCAGGCGGGTGAGAATCTCTGCTAGGATTTTCGGCGCCAGCACGAGCGGGTCACCGCCCGAAAGCAGCACGTCACGCACCTGGGGCGTGCGTTTGAGATACTCGATCTGCATCTCGAACTCCTGGCGCGAGAACTGCGCCGCCGGGTCGCCGACGATGCGCGCCCGCGTGCAGTAGCGGCAGTAGGAGGCGCACTGGGTGGTGACGAGCATCAGCACCCGGTCCGGATAGCGATGCACCAGGCCGGGGACGGGCGAGTGGCGGTCTTCGGCCAGTGAGTCTTCCATCATGGCGGTGAAAGACTGCATCTCGCGGTCGGTGGGGATGATTTGCCGGCGGATCGGGTCATCCGGATCGTTTGGGTCAATCAGGGAAATGAAGTAAGGCGTCACGTCCACACGGAAAATGCCACCGGCGTTGAGGGCTTTACGTTCGCTCTCGGTGAGCGGGAATACTTTTTCGATTTCTTCCACGGTGTTCAGGCGGTGACTCAACTGCCAGCGCCAGTCGTTCCACTTTTCATCGGGAACATCGGCAAAGGCAGGGGCACGCTTGGAAACAAACGGTAAAGCGGTCATTTTTCCTCCAGGCAGGGAGTACAAAAAATCGGATCAAGGGTGGGAAAGCGTCAGAAAGCCGCGGCTAGTCCTGAGCCGCCGGGCTGAGCCTGTCGAAGTCCTGTCGAAGGGCAGGCACCAGGTCGGCCGCGTGCGGCGGATCATGGTCCGGCCGGAAAAAGCCCCCATAATAGGTCAAGGGTACCGCGTATTGCAGACTGATATTGTCCACATAAGCATTGTAAAGAAAAGGAGTGCGGGAGTCAATGTTTAATTGCTGGTAGAATGGCGGGAAAATGGAGATGCCATATCACGCTTGGACGATTTCGAAGCCTACCGCGCCCGGATGAACGAGCGCATTTTTGAGATTGACCACCTCGGCATCAAGCGCTTCTTCTATCTGGATACGATGGCTTAGAAAGGCATTTTTATGACAACCCCCGAGTCGCTGATTGTGAAACACAACCCCCAGGCCGGACGCTTCGAACTCGAGAAGGACGGCCACCTCGCCGTGCTGGAATACGAACTGGCGGCTGGAAAGATCATCTACACCCATACGGGAGTCCCCGCCGCGTTGGAAGGGCAAGGCATCGGTTCAAGCCTGGCGCACGCCGGCTTGGAATATGCCAGGGCACAGGGATTGAAGGCAGTGCCGCTGTGCTCCTTCGTTGCTGCATACATCCGGAGAAATTCAGAATATCAGGAGTTGGTGTGAGCGGGTATGACCGTGCTGTGGAAAGTGGTATTTTTATAACGCTGTTGGGTGAAAGCCCACTGGGCTGACTTATGGTAACATCACACAACCAGTGTAAATAAAAAAATCAAAAAACGTTCTACAAACAAAGGGGCTTCCTCATGAGGAAAATCTTCGCCTTTCTAATTTGTTTGCTGCCTTTACTGGCTTGCAGTATGTTCCCGCTGCAAATGTCCACAACAACAGCAACAACAGAAACCGAAAATTCAACTGCCTCAAGCGGCCTGGGTGTGACACGGGCGAATCTCCAGGCAGTATTCGAAAGCCAGGGTGTCGTATTCGAGGCGCCAGAGACAGAGAACGACGAAACTTCTGTCCAGGGGATGTATTATGACAATGAACGTGGGCAGGAAATCGGAGTTCTTGTAATTTTGTACGGGCCGGAAGATGATTTGACAAGCGCCGCCATCAATGTGTTGATCCCCTTTGCTGCCCCTGCGAATGCCTACCAAACGGTCTCCGAAAAATTGAATATCATGCTTTCGCTGGTAGCACCAGAATGGGATGAGGGCAGATCGTGGGTTGACGCAAATATTAATGCTGCAACGGAATCAACAATCACGTATAACCATTGGAACGATTTGATTATACAATTCATGTTTCAGATATATACCGAAGATTTCGGTGGCCTGAGTTATTACTTGCTCTTGTTCAAAGATCCGGAGAACAATTATCCAATTTCTGTTATCACACCCATGCCAGTGCCAACAATCACGAGGGGTTGGGGGTTATACCGCGATCCTTTCATGTCATTCCAGCATCCTTCCACTTGGGTGGAACAGGATGTTACCCAAGACTTTGCCTGCCAAGATATTGGAGCGGGTTGCTTGGTAAATTTGGAAATCTCTGGTAAAGGGATGGTTAGCATATCAAGGATGGTCCTTGATGATCAACCGGATATTGAAACATTGGACGAGGACTTGTGGGCATTGAGAGTCGAATTCTATTCCAACCAAGGTCTCGAAGATAGGCTCGTGCTTGAATCCCGGCGAGTTTACGTGATTGACGGCCAAACAGCAGTTGAAAGAATATTCACCGAACCAAATATTTTAGTGCCGGACCAAAATTCCGATATTGATGCGTACATTATCGAGGTACTCTTCAAACAGGGGGTGTTCACTTATACGATAATATTGACATCGTTTGAGAAAGACCTCCGAGATGAGAGCGCACCTGATTTCGAGGCCATGCTCCTGTCGATCGATCTGTATCCCTAGCAAGATCGGTAGTCTTGATTGCAAATGAGCACATAGAAATTCTGTGTTTGCGCTGGGGAACTACCCTTTCGGCTGCTGCTGGGTGATGCAATGGATACCTCCGCCGCCCAGCAGAATTTCTCGGGCCGGTACGCCGACCACTTTCCGGTCGGGCAAGGCTTTTTGCAAAGCCTCCAGCGCCAGTTCATCATGGGGGTCATCGAAGGTTGGCACGATTATTCCCCCATTGCATGTATAGAAATTAACATATGATGCGGCCATCCGGGCGCCGGGTTCGCGCGCATAAGTGCCCTTCACTGGAACTACGCCCGCGGCTTCTTCGGCATTGATGTGGAGCGGGTCCGGTTGGTGGATCTTGAGCACTTCCAGGCTGCGGCCTCTGGCATCGGTGAACCTCGTCAGCCGGTCGCAGGCATCCTTCGAGATGGGGTATTGCAGGTCGTTGTGGTCATCGGTCCAGGTGAGGGCCACCAGGCGGGGACGCAGGAAACAGGCCAGGTTATCTACGTGGCCGCTGGTCTCGTCGTTGTAGACACCCGCTCCCAGCCACAGGATCCTATCCGCGCCGGTGTATGCGCGCAGGAACCCTGCGATCTCTTCGCGGGTCAGGCCCGGGTTGCGGTTCTCGTTGAGCAGGCACTCCTCGGTGGTCAGGAGCGTACCTTCACCGTCCACATGGATCGAGCCGCCCTCCAACACCAGCGGAGCGCAGTAGTAGTCCACGCCTTCGTATTCGGCCACTTTCTGCGGGACGATTTCGTCCAGCCTCCA
>JBFMCM010000325.1:0-8107 GCA_040754355.1 Chloroflexota bacterium
CACACCCGTACGCGGTCAAACCGACCTCCACCATCATCGCCGAGGCCATCGGGGCTGCGCCTCACGTCCAGGCGGCGGACATGGAATTCGCCTGCAAAGCCGGGACCGAGGCCATGGTCATGGCGATGGGGCTGGTCGGCTCCGGCATGGCGCGCTATGCGGTGGCGGGCGGCCTCGACACCGCCCAGGGCAAACCTGGCGACGCCCTCGAGTACACCGCCGCAGCGGGCGGGGCGGCCTTCGTCATCGGTCCGGCCGAGGAGTCGCTGGCGATTATCAACGCCTCGTATTCCTACGTCACCGACACGCCCGACTTCTGGCGGCGCGAGTACCAGCGCTACCCCGAGCACGGCAACCGCTTCACCGGCGAACCGGCCTACTTCAAACACAGCACCAATGCCGGGAAAGTGTTGATGGAAGCGCTTGGCACGACTCCGAAAGACTACCAGTGGGCCATCTTCCACCAGCCGAACGCCAAGTTCCCGCAGCGCGCCGCCTCGATGCTGGGATTTTCACCCGCCCAGATCGAACCGGGGCTTCTCTCGCCAGTCATCGGCAACACCTACGCCGGGGCAGCCATCATCGGCCTGACCGCCACCCTCGACGTAGCCAAGCCCGGCGACCGCATCCTGATGGTCTCGTTCGGCTCCGGCGCCGGGTCCGACGCGTTCGATATCGCCGTCACCGACAGTCTGCTCGAACGGCGCGACAAAGCCCCCAAGACGCAGGACTACATAGCCCGCCGGACTGAGATTGATTACGCCATGTACGCCCGGCTGCGCGGCAAAATTGCGATGAAATAAGAGCGTGTCATTGCGAGGAGGCCTGACAAGGCCGACGAAGCAATCCCCGCCTTGTCTGGAGATTGCTTCGCCGCCGGGCGCAATATATTGCACCCCTACAGAACCGGCGGCTCGCAATGACACCCAACAGGTGTATTTATGACTGACATCATCATTGCTGGAATCGGACAGACCCCGGTCGGCGAACACTGGGACCTGTCCCTGCGTTCGCTGGCAGCACAGGCCATCCGGGCCGCCTTGGAAGATTCAGGCGGGTTGAAACCACAGGCGCTCTATGTCGGTAACGCGCTGGCGGCCAACCTCTCGCACCAGGCTCACCTCGGCGCGCTGCTGGCGGATTTCGCCGGGCTGACCGGAATCGAAGCCGCCTCCTTCGAGGGGGGAGGGGCGTCCGGGGGCGCGGCTTTGCGGCAGGGATACCTGGCAATTGCCAGCGGGATGGTGGACGTGGCGCTCGTTGTCGGGGTTGAAAAATACACCGATACCATCGGCCCGAACCTGGAAACGGCCGCCGCCACCCTGACCGATAGCGAATACGAAGCCGTCCACGGGCTGACGCCCACCGCCCAGGCCGCGCTGCTTGCCCAGCGCTATATGCACGAGTTCGACGTCCCTGCCGATGGGCTGGCAGGCTTTCCATTGACTTGTCATGCCAATGGCGCGGGAAATAAGAATGCCATGTACCAGAAAGCCATTTCGCTGGAGACATACCAAAAAGCGGAACCAGTCTGCGACCCGCTCAATATGTTCGATATCGCCCCCAATGCGGACGGCGCGGCAGCGGTCGTCCTGACCCGCCGCAGTCTCCTGCCGGAGAAATATATCCATCCCCTCGTCCGCATCACGGCATCGGCCTCAGCCTCCGATACCCTCGGCCTGCACGACCGTCCCGATCTGCTGGCCTTCCCCGCCGCGCAGCATTCGGTGGAACAGGTGTTGAAGAAATCCGGGACAACCCGCCAGCAGGTGGACTTATTCGAATATTTTGATGCCTTTTCCATCTTCGCCGCCCTCTCGCTGGAGGCCGCCGGATATGCCAAACGCGGCGAAGGCTGGAAAATGGCCGCGGATGGCTCCATCGCCCTGACCGGTCAGATCCCCTGCGCCACAATGGGCGGATTGAAAGCGCGCGGCAACCCTCTCGGCGCGACGGGCATGTACCAGGCTGTCGAAGCCGCGGCGCAGTTGCGAGGTCAGGCCGGCACGAACCAGATCCCCGGGGCGCGCTGCGCGCTCATCCAGTCGCTGGGCGGACCGGCATCCAGCGCAGTCACACATCTCCTGGAACGGATGGAATAAGGTGATGGTGAGTTGTGGACACCTCTTTAATCATCCTACACCAGGAGTGCAGCCTTCAGTCTGCGTGTTTCAAGCGGACTAACCCTAAAGGGTGCTGCGCGAAGTCCGCACTCCTAGTTTTACTGAACAGGTTTTTTTGTTCTCAGCGCCACTGGGAATCCTGATAGTTCCTGATAGCCCGGCAGGTTAGAATGGATATTGTTTAGAAGGAGATTATTGGATATGGAAATTCCACGCCATTGGCGATTGAAACAACAACGCTACGGACTGGTCGGCGAGGTCTGTCCGCATTGCGAGGCCAAGATCTTCCCGCCGCGCGACATCTGTCCGCAATGCGGCGGCGAGGCCAAGTCCACATTTGCCTTTAGCGGTAAGGGTGAAGTTTACTCGTTCACGACCATTTACGAAGCCCCGACCGGTTTCGACGAGACCGCGCCCTACACCGTGGCGTTGGTCAAACTGGAAGAAGGCCCCATCGTGACTGCTCAACTGACCGACCTGGGCGAAACCAGGCCCGAGATCGGCATGCCGGTCGAGATGGTCACCCGCCGCCTGCGCCAGGACGGCGACGAGCGCGGCATGTTGGTGTATGGGTACAAGTTCAGGCCGATGCTGAAAGTCGCTGCTTGAAACCTGCTGAAAGGACTCTAACCGCCCTCCTGCGAAACCATGGAGGGCGGTTTGTGTTTGCTGGTGATATACTTCAACCATGCTTATCGGTCTCTTTGGCGGGACCTTCGACCCACCCCACCTTGGCCACTTGGCGCTCTGTCGGGCCGCGTTCGAGCGGCTCAGCCTCCAGCGCTTGCTCTGGCTGCTCACCCCCGACCCGCCTCACAAGCAGGGCCAGCCCATCACCCCCCTTTCCCACCGCCTGGCGATGGTGGAATTTGCTCTGGAGGACACACCCTTCGAACTCTCGCACCTCGAACTCGACCGGTCCGGGCCGCACTACACATTGGACACGGTAAAACTCCTGGCCGGACAGAATCCCGGCGCGGACCTGCTTTACCTGATGGGCAGCGACTCCCTGAACGACCTGCCCTCCTGGCACTGTCCCGCGGACCTGGTGTCTGCGCTCCGATACATCGGCGTGATGCGCCGCACAGGCGAGACCCCTGACCTGCCCGCCCTCGAGCAGCAAATCCCAGGCCTGACAGCCAAAGTCCGCTTTGTGGAGGCGCCTCCGGTAAACATCTCCGCCAGCGACATTCGCGGCCGCGTCAGAACAGGGGAACCATTTGCCCACTTCGTGCCGGAAAGCGTAGCCCAATACATCCGGGAACATCACCTTTACCAATCCCCCAATCCTCCATCCCCCGATCCACAATCCTCAATCACCAATCAACAATCCTAATGTCCCTGCTCCTCGACGCCCTCTTCAACTCTGTGGCTTATGGCCATTTCATTGTGGACGTGCTCAACAGCCAGCGCTCGGTCCTGCTCACCTACTGGAGCCAGCAGACCGGGATGAGCAATACCACCCTGGCGTTGGTGGCCACCATCTACGTCTGGGTGGCTTCGCTTTCGCAGCCGGTCTTCGGCTGGATCTCCGACCGTTTCGGCAAATCGCGCCTGATGGCCGCCGGCGGCATCCTGTGGATGACTGCATTCTTCAGCCTAGCGCTCAACTTGCCGGTGGATTGGGCCATCCCCTGCCTGATCCTGGCCTCGCTCGGCTCAGCCGCCTTCCATCCGGTTGGGACGATGCACGCCGGCTTGCGCGGCAAAACCCTCCTGGCTGAGCGGGAGACGACCTCCACCTCCTGGTTTTTCCTTTTCGGACAGTTCGGTTATTTTATCGGCCCTATTGCAGGCGGTCCGCTGCTCCAGCATTTTGGCCCGACCGGGCTGCTGCTCCTGGCCGCCCCGGCGCTGGTCATCGGCCTGAATGCCTCCTGGAGGCTGCGCAACCCGCCGGCTGCCCACAGGCAAGTTGACGAGGGGACGGTTCACAGGTCTGGCCAGGTGGCTGGGAAATGGTTCGTCATCGCCTTGGTGGGCGTGGCGGCATTGCAGTCGTGGACGCAGCAGAACATGAGCACCTTTCTACCCAAATACCTGAGCGACCTCGGCCAGTTACCCGCCGTCTACGGGCTGATGGCCGGGTTGTTCATGGGCGGCTCGGCCATCGGCAACGTCCTGGGCGGGAACCTGGCTGACCGTTTTGGCCGCCAGCGGGTGGCAACTGCTGCCCTGACTTTGGCATGTTTACCATTGTTGATGATTTCACTGGTCGGGTGGTCGCCATGGTTATACTTGCTGGTGCCGCTCTCCGGCGCGCTGACCGGAGCCGTGCACAGCATCATCGTGGTGCTGGCCCAGCGCGTCGTGCGCGGCGGGATGGCGCTGGCCTCCGGCCTGACGCTGGGGTTTATGTTCTCGGCCGGCGCGCTGGGGACGCTGCTCTTCGGTCCGTTGGCGGATGCGTGGGGCTTTCCTCCGGTCTTCCAGATGACCGCCGGCCTGGTTCTGACAGCCGCCTTCTTTACCTTGTTCTTGAAAGAAAAATCGTAACTACCTATCCATACCCTCCCGCAGGTTGAAACCGGGTCAGTCACAGAAACAGACAAGCTATTGTGATTTGCCCGGCCTGCTTGTGGCCGCTGAAACCTGCGGGAGGGTAGGCAGTTACGAAAAAAACCATTTTACCCCTCTCAAGTTTCCGGAAACGAATGCCAGGAGGTGTTTATCGTTCCCTCTGACGGGTGAGAAGTCTCTTCCAGGCCTCACACCCCCATTTCACGCCGCGCAGGTAATCGAGCCGCGAAGCAAAGCGGGCCGGCATCAGCCCGAAGACGCGCGGGATGGCATCCACCGGGCAGGTGCGGTTGACCGACAGGTAGTCGAGCCAGAAGACCGAAGCGGGGAAGCGCGGGAAAGCGGCCTCCAGGCTCATAGTCATGAGGCGCAGCGACGGGATGCCCCAGGGGATGATGAGCCGCGGCCGGCGCGTCGCCTCCATGATGATTGCCACCACCTGTCGCAGGGTCAGCGCTTCGCTCCCGCCCACTTCATAAGTCTGGTTGACTGTCTTCGGCTCCTCCAGCGCCCAGGTGAGACAGGTTGCCAGGTCTTCCACCCACAGGGGCTGCACCAGGCTCTCGCCTTTGGCAGGCAGGGGGAGCAGGCCGGGCGAGAGTGCAATGAGCATGGCCAAGCCGGTCGTAAACGCGTCGTCGGGACCAAACAGGATCGAGCCGCGCAGGATGGTATAAGCGACCCCCGACTTGC
Organism: Chloroflexota bacterium; assembly: GCA_040754355.1. Classification (GTDB taxonomy): domain Bacteria; phylum Chloroflexota; class Anaerolineae; order Anaerolineales; family Villigracilaceae; genus UBA877. The sequence goes on from JBFMCM010000325.1 coordinate 5,337, forward strand.
GGATGAAATCTTCAGCGATGCCTTTGGCTTTGAGAACCGGAAACCCCGAGGCGCGGTCGGCGTCGAGGTGGCTCAGGTAGAAGATGCGCTCCACGCCGGCATCGCGGGCCGCCTCGACCAGGTTGCGTGTGCCCTCGATATCCACTGCCTGCAGGTTGGCGCGCCCGCCTTCGGCCTCGCCCCCGGCCAGGTGATAAACTGCCTGGACGCCGCGCAGCGCAGCGCGCAGGCCGCGCACGTCGGCCAGGCTGGTGACCGCCACCTCCACCGGGACGCCGGTGGGCAGGCTGGGCGTCCGCGGCGAAGGGCGCAGCAAAATGCGGACGCGCTGTCCGCTCTCGACCAGTTGACGGGTGAGGGAACGGCCAATGAAACCAGTGGCGCCAGTAATAAGGATCATCGAAGTGATTATAAATGATACTAACCGGTGTGTGGCTGAAGGGGAGAAAACAGGAAACCGTCTGGAAAGCCGAGGAGTTATTCCCCATTTGGGGTATTATCAGGTACAACCAAGTGCATTCATTTGTAGATTATTTTTCTCATGCCCGAAAAATTACCCTTCCTGACCAAACTCATCTACGGCTCCGGGACCTATGGCCTGGCAGCCTTCGGGATGCTGCGCCAGATTTTCTACGCCATTTTCTTGACTGATGTTGTAGGTCTGGATCCTCGTCTGGCATCTCTGGGTGCCCTTGTAGGAGTTATCTGGGATGCGATCAATGATCCCCTGGTCGGTATGCTCAGCGATCGGGTCCAATCGCGTTGGGGCCGCAGGCGACCTTTTTTACTCTGGTTCACGATTCCGTTTGCCCTCAGTTTTCTTATTCTATGGTGGGCTCCCCCCTGGGAAAACCAACTCGCCTTGACAGGCTACGTGACCCTGGCCTTCATGTTGAGCGATACCCTCGGCACGCTGGTCGCGGTCCCCTACACTGCCATGACCCCGGAAATGACTCCGGATTACGATGAACGTACCTCCCTGGCATCCCATCGAATGTTCTTCCAATTGGCTGCCTCGCTGACCACCGCCCTCCTGGCTCCCTCGATCGTAGATGCTGCCTTGGTCAACGGATTGTCGCAGCAGCAGGGCTATTTGATTGTCTCAGGCCTGTTCGGAGCGATCTCCATCCTTCCATTGATGCTCATCTTCTTCACCGTCAAATACGGGGAGAGGGAGAAACCAACCGATGTGCCTCTCGACCTCGGGACTGCCATACGCACAACCTGGGCAAATGTCCCTTTTCGATTCGCTGCTTTCCTGAATGTGCTCAACTGGATGGCTGCCGACCTGGTCGCCTTGATGCTTCCTTATTTTTTACTTTACTGGATTGCCTCCGGTGACCTGGCTGCAAGTGTCAATCTGTTTGGGTTGAAATTGAGTCTAGAAGCAGGTGTTCTTGGCCTGTTGATCCTGGCTGCCATCCTGGTGATCCCTTTCTGGTCCTGGCTGGCCACCCGCTTGAGCAAACGTGCTACATACCTGATCGGCGTAACTCCTTGGTTATTGGCTTATGCAGCCCTCATTTTCATACAACCAGGGCAATCGAATCTCATGTTGACGATTTCCGCATTCGCCGGGCTCGGGCTGGCCACCGGCTATGTCCTCCCGGAAGCAATCTTCCCTGATGTGATCGAGTGGGATGAATTGCTCACCCGGCGCCGACAAGAGGGTATTTACTACGGCATTAAAAATTTCTTCCGAAAGATCAGCGGGGCATTCGCCTTCTTCCTGGCTTTACAAATGCTGGGTTGGGCAGGATACCGGACCCCACCGGAAGGGACACTACAATTCATACAGCCTGAGAGCGTGTTACGGGTAATCCGCTTCATGGTCGGACCGATGGGCCTGCTTCTCCTGCTAGGGGCCATGACACTGGCCGCTTTCTATCCCCTGACACGCGAACGTCATGCCCGCATCCGAAAACTGCTTGCCAAACGCAAGGAACGCAGGGGAATTACCTAGCAAGTGACCAATGGAGGCTGAATCTTTGCAGGTTTATCAATTGGCCGGCGCTTTTCACCCATGGCGTTACCGCTCGTTACCATCCACTGTCACAAGCCGAGGAAACCCAATAACGCGAGCGTTTCCTGCTTCCCTCCCATCCCATTCTCCCCTCCTGGCCCAACGCACGAGGGACATCCGTCCTCGCAGGTGCACTCACCCACTAGTTCGAGCGCTCGCGCCAGCAGGTCGGCGTGCATCTCGAACAGTTTCTGGCTGAAGCCGATGCCCGCCGGGACCAGGTCATACAAAACAATGGAGGGTTGGGGAAAGGCCTCGGACTGCATCGGCTCTACATGCGTGCCGAGGTCGCCGGGGTCGCACATCAGGAAGAGCGGGGCCAGGTTGCCGAGGGCATAGGCCAGCCCGGCCAGCCCGCTCCTCATGCGGACGTTAGCCTCTACCTGCTGGTGGCACGCGGCGCAGAGCGTGGTCAGGTTGCCCGGATCATTGGCCTTCTGGCGGACTTCCTCCAGCGAGACCGCGCCGCGGTTGTACAGGAACAGCCGGAACGGGACCTTGTGATGGACGGCGTGCTGCTTGCCCTCCGTTTCGCCGCGCCCGCAGACCTGGCAGTGGAATCCATCACGTTGGCGAATGGAGTCCCGGATGCGGGTCCAGCCGGGGCCGTAATCGTTGGGCGCGTTCGTCCACAAACCGTCCGCGCTCAGGCGTTCGACCGTCTGCTCGGAAACGGAGAGCCAGTAGCCGGTCGTTTGCAGGTCGGTGGGCGGCAGGTCGAGCGGCGCCACGCCCCCGGTTTCGCGGC
>JBFMCM010000326.1:0-3685 GCA_040754355.1 Chloroflexota bacterium
GGTCGTCGGGCGCGCGGCTGACGGCGTAGGTTGTACCGGTAGGAATAAGGATGAGTTCGCCAAAGGTCAGTACGACCATGCTGACCCAGAAGCCCCAGAAACTGCTCATCAGCGCCACGCTGCCCACTCCCAGGGCATAGACCAGCATCCCGACGGCAATCATCAGAGGTGGACGGTGTCGGCGGGTGATCAGGGTGACGAAGTATTGCACGAAGACACACATCAGGGCGTTGGTGACGGGCAGCCAGGCGTAACGGTCTTCTGAGAGGCCGTAGTTGGTCTTGGTGTAGACGGCGAGGAGCGTCCACATCATCAGAGGGGCGATCATTCCGAATGTAACCGCGGCTACAAAGCCCACAAAATGCCCATCCTTGAAGACGCGCTGGTATCCGGCGATGCTTTGCAGGAGGGTCCCGGTTTGGTGTGACTCCGTATCGCGTTTCAGGGTTTCCCTGGCAAAAAGGAGCAGGACGAGGCTGTAGGTGAACATGGCTGCCGCCGCGCCGTAAAAAGCCAGGGTGTATGATTTGGTCACCAGCAGGCCGCCGATCGCAGGGCCGATGGCGATGCCGGCGTTGTTGGTCATGCGCAGGATGGAATAGGCGGTGGTGCGCTTTTCGGGAGGCACGATGTCGGCCATCATCGCGTCGGAGCCGATGGCGTAGAAGGGCATGGCCGCGCCGATCATGGTCATTGGCAGCAGAAAGTCCCAATAGTTCCCGGCCCGGCTCATCAACAGGAAGGCAATTCCATGACCGGCTTGCGCCAGGAACATGATAGGCTTGCGCCCGAAATGGTCAGCGATGGAGCCGCCCAGGAAGGAGACCAGCATCCCGATGAAGGAACTGATGCTGATGAGCGTGGCCGCGGTCGCGAGGGGCATCTCGAGTTTGCCGCTGATGTAGATCAACTGGAACGGCCAGATGAGGCTGGCGCCGGCCGAACTGAGCAGGACGCCGAAGGCCACCAGCCAGAACTGGCGCGGGTAGGTGTTGAAGATTTGGATGAGGCGGTTGCGCATGAGTTGTTTCCAGGAGCGAGGGTCGAGTAGCCGGTGCTCTCCCGGCGTATCGAGACCCGGATTGGCTGGTTTCGATACGGACGGAAGCCCGCACCGAGCTGGCAGGTTGAGCTTGTCGAAACCCTGTCGAAGGGTGCACTGCCCTACTCAACCAGCCACCTATAATACATAGTTGAAATATTACGAAACACCTTGCGAAGGGTGAACCTTCGCAAGGTGTGCTTGAATGTGGGTTATCTGCGGTTGTAACCGCCGCCGCGCCGGTCATCGCCTCGACCTCCGCGCCGGTCTCCGCTGGGACGCCGGCCGCCGGAGCGGCCTCCCCCGCTCTTGCGGGCGTCGCGCTCCTGAGCCTCTTCCACGCTCCAGCCTTCGAGCACAGCCTGGCGGCTCAAGCGGATCTTGCCCATCGGGTCGATGCCGGTGACCATGACGGTCAGTTCATCGCCCAGCCTGCAAATATCCTCGACCTTTTCGACGCGTTCGCTGTCCAATTGCGAGATGTGCACCATGCCGTCAGTGCCGGGCAGGATTTCGACGAAAGCGCCGAAGTCGGTCACCCGGACGACCTTGCCGGTGTAGATGCGGCCAATCTGCGGCGTCTCGGTGATGCCTTCGATGCGCTCGCGCGCCAGTTCGGCGCCGATGCCATCCGTAGAAGCAATGTAAACCGTGCCGTCTTCCTCGATGTCAATCTTGGTACCGGTCTCTTCCTGCAAGGCGCGGATGTTTTTACCGCCGGGACCGATGATGGCGCCGATCTTGTCCACCGGGATTTTAACGGTGGTGATGCGCGGGGCATGCGGTTTCAATTCGGGGCGTGGAGCTGGCAGGATCTCCAGGATTTTATCCAGGATGAACAGGCGCGCCTGGCGGGCTTGTTCGAGCGCTTCGGCCATGATCTTGCCGCTCAGCCCGGCAATTTTGATGTCCATTTGCAGGGCAGTGATGCCGGTCTTGGTGCCTGCCACCTTGAAGTCCATGTCGCCCAGGTGGTCTTCCACGCCCTGGATGTCGGTCAGGATGGTATATTTATCGCCCTCCTTGACCAGTCCCATGGCCACACCTGCCACCGGGGCTTTGATCGGCACACCCGCGTCCATCAGGGCCAGTGTGGAGCCGCAGACCGAGGCCATGGAGGAAGAGCCGTTGGAAGCCAATACTTCCGAGACTAGCCGTAAGGCATACGGGAACTCGGCCTCGGGCGGGATGACCGGCTCGAGGGCGCGTTCTGCCAGCGCTCCGTGCCCGACCTCGCGCCGGCTCTGCCCGCGCAGAGGCCTGACCTCGCCCGTGGAGAAGGGCGGGAAGTTGTAATGGTGCATGTAACGCTTGGAATCGATCGGGCTGAGGGTGTCGAGTTCCTGGGCTTCGGAGAGCGTGCCGAGGGTGGTCAGGGTGAGCACCTGCGTTTCACCGCGAGTGAACAGGCCGGAGCCGTGCGTGCGCGGGGCGACATCCACTTCGCACCAGATGGGGCGGATCTCAGCCGGTGTGCGCCCGTCGGGGCGTTTGCCGTAGTTCAGGATGCGCTCGCGAACGACGCGTTTTTCAGCCTCGGAAAAGGCCTCGTTGACGGCGCGCAGGTCCGGGGTCCCGGGCGCTTCGGGCTGGATCTCGACCGGGGCTTCGTCTGCCGGGACGAGTTCGGCGGTCGTCTGTTCCCGCAAGGCGCCCATCCCACTGTTGAATTCATCCTTCGAGAGGGGCTTGTCGAGCAGTTCATTCATCGCCCCGCTGACGCGGTCGTAGACGGTCTGCTGCACGGTTTCATCGGGCAGCGAGATGACGGCTTCGCGTTTCGGCTTGCCAATCTCGGCCTGCATTTTGATTTGCATGTCTATGAGTGGTTGAAGCGACTGGTGGCCGTATTCAAGGGCTGAGACCATGACATCGTCCGGGATCTCCTTGGCACCGCATTCGACCATCAGGATGGCGTCACGCGTACCGGCCAGGCGCAGGTCGAGGTCCGAGGTTCCCATTTCGCTGAAGGTCGGGTTGATGACGAACTGGCCGTTGATGCGGCCAACGCGCACCGCGGCCACGGGACCGTCCCAGGGAATGTCGGAGATCATCAGGGCCGTGGAGGCCGCGGTGATGCCGAGCATGTCAATCGGATTATCGGGATCGGCTGACAGCGAGTACATGATGACCTGGACTTCATTGCGCATACCCTTGGGGAAGAGCGGGCGGATTGGCCGGTCGGTGAGACGGGCGGTAAGGATGGCCTCAGTGGAGGGGCGCCCCTCACGGCGGAAGAACGAGCCGGGGATTTTGCCGGTGGCGTACATACGTTCTTCGTATTCGACGCTCAAGGGGAAGAAGTCAATGCCTTCGCGGACATCGCCCATGGTGGCGGCCGCGAAGATGATCGTGTCGCCGGTGCGCACGGTGACCGCGCCGCCGGCCTGCGCAGCCAGTTTACCAGTCTCGATGGTCACTTCCCGGCTGCCCACGGTGGTGGTGAAGCGTTTATTTTCGGGTTTCATATTTTCTCCTGTTGCGCAAAAATTGCGCTCATATTCCCGCCAGTTCAGGGACTGAAGAGCGTGGATAACGGGTTGGTCTGTTATCGGCACTATTCAATTCCTGACGGCGGGTTGTGGACCCCTCCTACCCCCTCCCGGCCTCCGGCCGCCCTCCCCCTTCCTCCCCTTCTAGGGG
>JBFMCM010000327.1:0-19667 GCA_040754355.1 Chloroflexota bacterium
GCTGGTGCGCGTCTTCGTGCCCGGCCAGGGCGCTTGCTACGAATGCACCCTGACCGAGCAAGCCCTGCGCGACCTGTCGCTGCGTTATTCCTGCCCGCTGCTGGCGCGCCAGAACGTGCTGCTGGGTAAAGTGCCAACCACGCCGACCATCGCCTCCATCATCGGCGGGATGCAGTCGCAGGAAGCCCTCAAACTCATTCACGGCCTGCCGGTGGAAGCCGGCAAGGTAGTGCATTTCAACGGCATGGTCAACGACATGCACACCACCGCCTACCTGCCGCGCGAAGACTGTGAGAGCCACTGGACCTACGGCGAGATCACCGAACTGCCCGCCCGCGCCGAACGGACCACCCTGGAAGACCTCTTGCGCATCGCCCGCGCCGACCTCGGACCGGAAGCCGTCATCGAACTCGACCAGGAATTGATCCTTTCGCTGGAATGTCCCAATTGCCATACAAAGGAAGACATCCTGCGGCCATTGAGCGAGGTCAGTTTCGAGGCCGGGCACTGTCCCACCTGCGGCCTGCTGCGCGAGACGACCCTGACCCACAACATTACGGGCGAAGAAACATTCCTGCATCACACGCTGGTCAGCGTGGGCGTGCCGCCCCTGCACATTTTGCGCGCCCAAAACGGCAGCGAATACCGCTTCTACGAACTGACCGGAGACCTGCCCGAGGGGCTTCATTTCCGCCACTTTGATACGACTGAACCGGTCGGCAGAAAGCCGGGCCGCATCCACTTGAAGGAGGGAGCGCAAGCAAAAGACACTGCTGAAGTTCCGGCTCCCAGCCGAGTAAGACTGCGAGATTAGTCTCCTATGCTCCCATGACCGTCCCCATCCCCACCCCGTCCCCTCCGCCGCCCTCCGACCTGCCGCGCAAACTGACCCTCCTTTTCCTCCTGGCCGTCGCCGCTGCGTTGGGCATCGTGCACCTCTTCAGGGCCGGGTACCCGCTCGCCTACCTGAACCTGCTCATCCTGGCTTCCGCCCTGCTTGGGTTGGTGAGCGGCTTCGCTGCCCGCCTCGTGCTCAGAAAGCGCCGCGCCTGGCTGCGCATACTGGCTGCCTTTGCCATGCTGGGCCTGGGAATGATTGTCCTGGGGTTGTTCTCGGGCGGGAAATACGGTCTCAGTCCGGCTGCTTATCAATCCGGCAGATTCGACTGGGCCGGTCTGATTCAAATGGTCATCGGGATGCTGGCAGCCGGCCTGTCATTATTCGCCTGGCGGAGACGGGCCCCTGCCATCCCCAGCGCGGCGGCAGAGGAACCGTCCACCCAGCCGGCCATCCGCAGCGGGACCCCGGACCTGCTCCCGCAGCCAGAGCGGATCAAAACGCCCAAGCCGAGCCGCGCCAGGCTGGCGAAAAGGCTGCGGCCTTCGACAGGCGCCAAACTGCGCACCCGGACCAGGGTCCGGCCCGCAGCGAAGCCGAAGACCAAGACCGGGCGTTCCAAATCCGCTGCCTCCGGCGCGAAACGCCGCTCACGCAAAACCGACATCCAGTTCGCAGGCGGCGAAGAACACCGCTGTCCGTACTGCCTGGAACTCATCCAGCTAAAGGACCCGCGCGGCACCGTAGAATGCAAGATCTGTCACACCCTGCATCATGCCGACTGCTGGGCCGTCACCGGCGCCTGCCAGATTCCGCACCTGAACTCGTAACCATCTTCGGAGGAGACTGCTATGCCTGACCTGAATATCACCATCGTCCTGCCCAGCGGGGGAACCCGCAATGCAGATATTCCTGATGACATTGCCGTCCGCGACCTGTTGACGGAACTGACCTCCCTGCTGCAACTTCCCACCGTCGGGCCAGACGGACGCCCGATGTTCTACCGGCTGGACAGCAAAGCGCTCGGCCGCGAACTGAAAGAAGACGAAACGCTGGCCTCGGCCGGCGTGCCGGAGGACGACCGCCTGATGTTGACCGCCGACATCACCGCCGGGAGCGGCGTGGCCGTGACCGATAGCCCGCGCATGCGCCGCCTGCGCGCCGATTATGAGTTGATGACCGAACTGGCCGCCCGCAGCGACTTGATCAGTTTCAGGGCACAGTCCCCGCGCCCGAACCTGCCGCCCGAACGTTACATCGTCACATTCAATTGCAAGAGCGTGGTCAGTGTGGACCGCCTCGGCAACCCGAAGTTTGCCAACCACCACCAGGTGGAAATCTACCTGCACAACCAGTACCCCCAGCGCTGGCCGGGGATGAAATGGCTGACACCCATCTGGCATCCCAACATCAACCATCTGAACGGTTCGGTCTGTATTGATGCCGCCTGGTGGACGGCCAGCCGCTCGCTCGACCGGCTGGTGATCATGCTGGGCGAGATGCTGCAATATAAAAACTACCACGACGACCCAACCAAGCCGCCCTTCCCCTGGGACGCCGAAGCTGCCCGTTGGAGTCGTGATTATCGCAAGAGACATCCTGGCGCTTTCCCGGTTGACAGGCACGAATTACTCCGGCCGGAGCGTGTCAAGGTCAAACCGGTGAATGCTGAAAAGAAGCAAGCCAAAATCCGTTTGAGGTAAATGCTCGAGCAGCCCTATCCGCGGGCCATCCGGCCCGACCGTTCAGAAAGGAGAAATACCATGTCTGACCTGCCTGTCACCCTCGTACTCCCCTCCGGCGGTACACGCACTGCCGAAGTGCCCGACGATGTGCCGGTCAAGGACCTGCTTCCCGAACTAACCACCTCGTTGGAACTCCCGGTTACCGGTCCCGACGGCCGCCCAATGTCCTACCGGCTCGACAGCAAAGCGCTCGGCCGCGAACTGAAAGAGGACGAGACCTTGTCACAGGCCGGCGTCCCGCAAGACGACCGGCTGATGATGACGGCCGACGTCACCGCCGGATAATACTCCTCCCACCCGCCCCCCACCCTCTCCCTCTGGGAGAGGGCCGGGGTGACGGAGATTTCATCACCCATGGAAACCCGCATCCGCGTTACCCCGCCTGTCGAGTCGCAAGCACTCCCGGCCCCGATTCCGATGAATTACGCCTTGCGTTGGGATTCACCCTTCGATGATGGCGAATCCCTGCCGGTCGTGACGATCTTTCTCGCCCAACCGGCTTATGCCCGCATCCACGTCCACGCGGCCAGCGACCTGGACAACGAGGTCGGCGGCATTTTGGTGGGCCATCGGTTCCGGGACAGCGTGACCGAATCGCCATTCCTGGTCATCGAAAACGTCCTGCCGGCCCTCTATACGCGCCAGAGCAGTGTCCACCTGACCTTCACGCAGGACAGCATCGTCCATTACCACTCTATCATCGAGCAGCGCTTTGCAGGCAAGCGGATCGTGGGCTGGTACCATACCCACCCACGCATGGGTGTCTTCCTCTCCCATTATGATACCTGGTTGCACAATCATTTTTTCCCCGAGTCCTGGCAGGTGGCCCTGGTGGTAGACCCGCACGCCTCCCACGGCGGATTCTTCATCCGCCAGAAGGACGGCGGACTGGACCCGTCGCGTTACTTCGGCTTCTACGAGATGAACGGGCGACTTGGTCACAGCGCGGTCCACTGGCAAAACCTGACCCGCCTCGGGGAAGAAAGCGAGTAAATCATGAAACGACAGATGCGAACGTATTACTACGCAATTTTTGGCGCCATCGGCGGACTGGCCGGCTGGCAGGTCAGCAACCTGCTTGGGCTGTCTTTCATCCGCAGCATCTACCTCAGCGAAGCCATCGTCGGCGCGCTGGTGGGACTGGGCATTGGCCTGCTGATCGGCGTCGTGGAAGGCGTGCTGACCCGCAACTTCGTCCAAGTGCTGAAATCCGGCGGGTTCAACTGCCTGCTGGGTGCCGCGGCGGGAGCCATCGGCTTGCCGTTGAGCGAGTTCCTGTTCCAGAGCGTTGGCGCGGGGATCATCGGCCGCCTCCTGGGCTGGGGCATCTTCGGCCTCCTGCTCGGATTGGCGCAAGGCGTGACCGGCAAGAGCCAAGCCTGGAAAGGCGCCCTCGGCGGCCTGCTCGGCGGCGTCTTCGGCGGCCTGCTGCTCGAAAGCGCCCAGTCCCTGCTGGAAGACCAACTGCTCGGTAAAATGGCCGGCCTGGTTCTGCTGGGCGCCTCCACCGGCGCGTTCATCTCGCTCATCGTCACCCTGCTCAGCCGCGCCTGGATCGAGGTCACTTCTGGCAAACTCAAGGGCAGCGAATTCATCCTGGACAAGTTCCTGGCCAAAGGCCATCCGGCGATCGCCATCGGCAGTTCCGCCCTCAAATCCGAGATCGTCTTTCCCGACCCCGACATCGCCCCCCAGCACGCCCTGCTGACCGGCGACGGCGCACACTTTACGATCAAAGACATCAGCCTTTCGGGCACGTTCATCAACAAACGCCGCATCGAGCAGGCCGAACTCGCCAACCGCCAGACCATCCGCATGGGCAACACGGAAATGGTCTACTACGAGAAGAGGTGATTATGTCCCGCTCACGAATTTTCCTGACCCTGTGCGCGGCCTTGCTGCTGGCACTGACTCCCCTCGCCTCTGCCGCCGCGCAGGATGAGGGGCTGCAAATCCGCATCACGCAGGTGGACAATTCCGATTTCCCACAAGTGACCGTTTACATTTCCGTCACCGATGCGAACGGGGAACCTGTGAGCGTGGACCCAAACCGGATCCAGCTCTACGAGAATGGCAGCCTCGTCCAGCCGGAACAAATCCTCGGCTCCGGAGAGGCCGGCCCATTGACGACCATGTTGGTGATGGATGTGTCCGGCTCCATGTATAACGGTGGAAAACTGGAAGCCGCCAAAGCCGCCGCCAAAGCCTACGTGGCCCAAATGCGCCCGGGTGACGAGACAGGCCTGATTTCCTTCAACACACAGGTGACCGTGGTACAGCCTGTCACCGAAGACCGCGCTGCCTTGGAAGCCGCCATCAACAGCCTGGACGCCCGGTACGATACCGCCATGTACGACGCCCTGGCAAAAGCCGTCGAGGTCTTGCAAACCGAGGGCGGGCGAAAAGCCATCGTCGTACTGACGGACGGGCTCGACAACAGCAGCCACGTCAGCGCCGACACAGTGATCGGCGCGGTCGGACCCGGGGGCCTGTCCATCTCGACGGTCGGCCTGGGCGACCCGGAGGCGGGAGGCACCAACTACGGGTTGGACGAGCCAGGCTTGAGGTCCCTGGCTGAGCGGGCCGGCGGTTTGTATGCCTTCGCCGCCGACGCGGCCTCTTTGCAATCCATTTATGAGTTATATGGCCGCGTCCTGCAAAGCGAGTATGCCATCACCTACACCTCGCCCTCGACCCTGCGGGACGGCGTCAACCGTGCTCTGACCGTTTCATTAGGTGAAACGGGTGCCTCGGCAGATACAACCTACAACCCAGGCGGCGTCCTGCCGGAAGTCACGAGTAAGAATTGGGCGCTGTTTGGCGGCACGCTGGTCGGGCTGCTGGTGCTGGCTTTCCTGCCGGGCATCATTGGACTGTTCGCCCGGTTGGGGGAGAAGAGGCCCCGCAAGCAGAAATCCAGGATCAAATTAAAGTAGGTTTATGCACGCGGATTTCGTAAAATGAATTGGCCTCTGGTTTTCCAGAGGCCGAACACTATTCCTGTGTGCACCAGCGGCAAAATTATTGTCCCCGCAATTGTTTGGCGAACTCATCAGGCTTCACATCAATCTCTCGCAATATCTCGCGCAACAACGGACGGGCAATGTCTCTGCCGCTATGGCTGGGAAGAGTAGTCGTCCTTCCATCCGGATGACGGAAGAACACATGGCTGCCTTTTTGTCGTACGGATTCAAACCCAAGCGAACGAAGGAACCTGTCCATCGTTTTGAAATCCACGATGGGCAGGCGACTCACAGCACGACCTCGACTTGCTGAATGCCAACGAAATGCGGCATCTCATCGAGCGAGTTGGGATTCTCTTCAAGACACAATGACAGCACTTCCCGAAGATTTTTCTGCAGTTCATCCAGGGTAGCACCTTGAGTGTGCGCCCCGGGAATACCTGGAATTATGCCCACATAAAGGTTCGTTTCAGGGTCGAACTCTACATAAGCAGTGAGGGTAATAGTCATATCCGGCTCCATTCTATTTATCAAAGCAATTATACCGCTCCTTATTCCTGATACTCCAACTCATACTCCCCAATGTACACTGTATCTCCCTCCTGCGCTCCAGCCTTTCGCAAAGCCTCATCCACACCCAGGCGATCCATCAGTTTCTGGAAGCGCCGCACCGACCCGGTCTGGTCCCAGGGGGTCATCTCGGCGGCGCGCTCGATGGCCTTGCTCTGGATGCGCCATCCGTCCGCTTCGCGCACGATTTTAAAGTCGCGCGGGTCGTCCTCGGTGGGGCGGTAGACCGGCAGGGGGAGCGCAGCCTCCTCCAGCGTGGGAGTCTCGGCCAGGCAGGCGGCGGCTTCGAGCAGCAACTCACGCACGCCCGTGCGCGCCAGGGCAGAGACGAGCACCACCTCCACCTTTTGTTTTTTGAATTTTGATTTTAATGTTTTCCACCGTTCCTGCACCTCCGGCTGGTCAGCCTTATTGACCGCCACGACTTGAGGCTTCTCGCGCAGGCGCGGGTCGAAGAGCGCCATCTCAGCGTTAATCTGGGCGTAGTCTGCCAGCGGGTCGGGGGAGAGGCCGTCGAGCAGGTGGATCAGGACGCGGGTCCGCGAGACGTGGCGCAGGAAATCGAATCCCAGCCCGGCCCCATGCGAGGCGCCCTCGATCAGGCCAGGGATGTCAGCCAGCACGACGGTCGTCTCGTCATCCACGTCTGCCACACCCAGGTTCGGTTCCAGGGTGGTGAATGGATAGGGGGCAATCTTGGGTTTTGCATTGGACAGAACGGACAGCAAAGTGGACTTGCCTGCGTTCGGCACGCCGACTATGCCGATATCGGCGATGAGTTTGAGTTCCAGGCGCAGGCGTTTCTCCTCGCCCGGTTCGCCGCGCTCGGCGGTGCGCGGCGTCTGATTGATGGAACTCTTGAAATGCGTGTTGCCGCGCCCGCCGCGCCCGCCCTTGCAGACTACCAGCCGCTGTCCAGGCGCAGTCAGGTCACCGAGAAGGGGCGGGGTTACCCCGCCCGTACTGTCCGCAACATCATAAACCACCGTCCCCGGCGGGACGGGGATGACTAGGTCATCGGCTCCTCTTCCGTAGCGGTTCTGGCTGCCGCCGCCTTTGCCGTCCCCGGCCGCGTAGCGCGTGGTGTGGCGAAAGGCTGCCAGCGTATTGAGCGTGGGCTTGACCTCGAGGACCACGTCCCCGCCGCGCCCGCCGTCGCCGCCGTCGGGGCCGCCGCGCGGCACATATTTCTCGCGCCGGAAATGCACCATGCCGTCCCCGCCGCGCCCGGATTTGACTTCGATTTCTGCTTGGTCAATGAACATAAGAATCGCTACTTTGTTTGTAGAATAGAATAAAAAGGGCTGGTTTGCTAAACCAGTCCTTGATTCTACCACTTGAAGATGCTTACAATTTCTCCCATTCTGCCCGGTCAATACCGGCTTGGCGCAGGATGCGTACAAGCAAGTCCCTGCCAATTTCCCCTTGATGTGGGTTGGGAAGAACCAATCGCAAATTCCCTTTGACCAGGAATTCATGTTTCCCGCCCGCGTAAGGACCGTCAAACCCAGCCTTTTTCAACGCCCTGACCAGTTCGTTGCGTTTGATCGGCCCAAATCGAGGCATGTCCCTATGCTTCCGCTGGGAGGAGCCGAATCCCAGCCACAACTGGGATTTCATGTCCCATCCGCAGACCAAGCACCAGCCAGTCTTCCAGTACGCTCTGTAATTCCTCGCGGCAGGCTTCGAGGTTATCCGCCTGCGCCCAAACACCTTGAAAGCCGGGGATTTCACCATAGTAATGCCCGTCTTCTAGGATTTCATATTTCGCCTGCCGCATGGCATTTTGAATATAAGCGGTCAACATAATGCACCTCTGCTTGCATTATACAACAGACCTCGCCTCGTAGATTCATCTCTCAGAGTGGTTGAAAAATGGTTGACAAACCCTGCAACTTCCGATATTATATGACGTATATAATATTGGATTAGTCCTATATAAAGGAATTTCCATATGTCTCTTGAATTCGCCATCCTCGGCTTCCTCAACTACCACCCCTACACCGGCTACGACTTGAAGAAGATCTTCGACACCTCCATCCGCCACTTCTGGCCCGCTGACCAGAGTCAAATCTACCGCACCCTGGCGCGGCTGACCGAACTGGGCTTCGCCGAGATGGAAAAGATCCCGCAGGCCGACCGTCCCGACCGCAAGGTGTATCACATCACCGAGTCTGGGTGTGCTGCTCTGCGAGAGTGGATCGCAGGCCCACCCCCACTGGACGAGCCGCGCAGCGCCCCGCTCATCCAGGTCTTCTTTGCCGGGCAACTCTCCGATGAAGAAATCCTGGCCAAGTTCGAGGGGTTTGCTGCCGTCATGCGCGCCATCCTCGACCGCTACGACCAGGTCCCGGCGCAGATCGAGCCCTACCAGCAGGAAATCACCTCCCCGCGCGAACACTTTTTCTGGCTGCTGACCCTCGACAACGGCATGCGCAATATGCGCGCCAACCTGGAATGGGCCGAAAGCGTCATCGAAAAGGTCAAATCCGGCCAGGTGCCGCAAAAATGAAAATCACCATTTTGAACGGCAACCCCGAACCCTCCTCCTTCGATGCTTATCTGGCGCAGTTGACCGCCGCGCTGGAAAGCCGGGGTCACTCTGTTACCTGTCTCGACCTGCGCAGCCTGCCCTTGCGCTACTGCATCGGCTGCTGGGGCTGCTGGGTCAAGACCCCCGGCGAATGCGTCAGCCGGGACGCCTCGCTCGAAATGGACCGGGCAGTCATCCACAGCGACTTCACCCTGTGGGCCGCCCCATTGAAGATGGGCTTTCCTGCCGCGCTGCTCAAGATGGCCCAGGATAAGCACCTGCCGCTCATCCATCCCTACATGGTGGTGGACCACGGCGAAGCGCACCACCTCCGCCGCTACCCGCGCTCGCCGCGCCTCGGCCTGCTGGTGGAAAAAGAAGCCGATACCGATGAACGCGACCTGCAAATCGTGACCGATATTTATTGCCGGACGGCGCTCAATTTCAAGTCCCGGCTGGAATTCTGCCTTACGACCAAAACGCCCGCCGCCGAGGTCGCCAAACGCATCATTTCCCACATCCGTCATCCGCTCCCATTACCAGGGCGGCTCTCCCCCACCGCCGGCGTGACCATTTCCCCACCAAGTCGCCTGACGCTTTTCAACGGCTCGCCGCGCGGCAGCCGCGGCAACTCGTCCATCTTCCTGCGTGAGTTCGCTAAAGGGTTCGGAGGGGAAACCGAAATGCACCACCTCATCCACGTCAAACAGGCCGGGCGCTTCGTACAAGCCTTCGCCGAGGCCGAGTGCGCCTGGATCGGCTTCCCTCTTTATACCGACGCGATGCCCGGCTCGGTCAAGCACTTCTTCGAGGCGCTGGAGCCGCTCGCCAGGCGAAAGGACAACCCGCCGGTCGGCTTTATCGTTCAATCCGGTTTCCCGGAGGGACTGCACTCGCGCTACGTCGAACGCTACCTGGAGAAACTGGCTGCCCGGCTGGGCAGTCCCTACCTGGGGACGATCGTCAAGGGCAACGGCGAGGGGACGCGGCTCATGCCGCCCGAGATGACGCGCCGTCTGTTCACGGATCTGCAGGCCCTCGGGTCCGGTTTCGCCCGGCAGGGACGACTCGACCCGGGAATCCTGAAGCGCGTCGCCGTACCCGAACGATTCCCGCTCTACCTGTGGCCGGTCTTCCAGGTCTTCCTGCGCCTGCCCGTTGCCCATTCGTACTTCGATAATATGCTGAAAAAGAATGGCGCTTACGAGCAGCGCTTCGCCCGTCCGTTCCTGGCCGGGAATCGCGGATAGGCGCCATTCCCGCACATATAATCAAGAGAAAATATGTCTAGCGACCTGACACTTTCCAGCAAGTGGTGGTCGAGTAGCCTGAGGGTTGAGTAGCGAAGCGTATCGAAACCCGCAGGGGCGTATCGAGACCACATTTTGAGCATTTTCCGGTTATTGTTGGTCTCGATACGGCGGCGGTGATTGAGTAGGCCGAAGGCCGTATCGAAATCCCGCCGCCTACATCTCGACAGGCTCGATGCAACGCTCAACCAACGGACTACTTTTGAAGCAAACTGTCAGGTGGCTAGAAATATGTAACTTGCTTTATGGCAATCAAGTTATAAATGGGTGGTGTCGTTGCGAGGAGGGCGCTCTTTGCCCGACGAAGCAATCCCCTAGCCAATGGGGAGACTGCTTCGGCGGGAGAACGCTGCCTCGCAGCGGCACATTGGAGGTTGTTTGCAACAGAGCATCTGTAACTTGATATCTAGGAGAAGATAACCATGAAAAGAATTCTGGGACGCAGCGGCATCGAGGTCTCGGCGGTCGGGATGGGCTGCTGGGCCATCGGCGGACCGTGGAACTTCCTCGGCTCCCCGGCCGGCTGGAGCGTTGTAAACGACGCCGAATCCATCCGCGCCATCCACGCCGCGCTGGACCTGGGCGCCAACTTCTTCGACACGGCCGCCAACTACGGCTGCGGGCACAGCGAACGCATCCTCGGCCAGGCTGTGAAGGGCCGCCGGAAGCAGGTCGTCATCGCCACCAAGTTCGGCTACCAGGTGGATGAAGCCGGCAAGAACGTGCTGCCCTACGGGGAGAAAGAGGAAGACAGCGACGTCGCCGGCCACGTGCGCCACGACCTGGAGAAGAGCCTCCAGCGCCTCGGCGCGGACTACGTGGATGTCTACCAGTTACATGTTTGGGGCTTGTCCATCGAGCGCGCCTTGGAAGTGCGGGATGTGTTGGAACAACTTGTTCAAGAAGGCAAAGTCCGCACCTACGGCTGGAGCACCGACCGGGCCGATGCAGTCGCAGCCTTCTCGACCTCGCCGCGCTGCGGCGTGGTGCAGCAACACCTCAACATCTTCGACGACAACCCGCCGCTGCTGGCGCTGTGCGACGAGTTGAACCTGGCCAGCATCAACCGCGGACCACTCGGCATGGGCGTGCTGACCGGCAAATTCACGCCCGCCGCCACCTTCCCGGAGGATGACGTGCGCAGCCATGCCCGCTGGTTCTCCGGCCTGAAGGACGGCCATCCCAACCCGGAGTGGCTGAAAGCGCTGGAGTCCATCCGCGAGGCGCTGACCAGCAGCGGCCGCACCCTGGCGCAGGGCGCGCTGGCCTGGCTGTGGGCGCGCAGCGAAAAGACGGTCCCCATCCCTGGCTTCAAGACCGTGAAGCAGGTGGAGGAGAACTGCAAGGCGATGGAGTTTAGTCCACTGACGAGGGGGCAGATGGCAGAAATAGATCGGATTTTGGGGAGATCGTAGTTCAGGCTGATATATGCAGATGAGTGAGATTGAGACGTAATTGTCCTGTATAATATCTCCAGGAGAAGACATGAACATTGTTGCTTCACGGTTACTTGAATCAATGCATTCGCAGAGACATGTAACCGGTATGACCCATAACTTCTATAAATATCCTGCTCGCTTTTCCCCTGAATTGGCACGTGAAGTTATTGGGCAATTTAGTAATCCAAATGATTGGGTTTTTGATCCATTTATGGGGGGGGGTACAACTATTGTTGAAGCACTGGCACTAGGACGTTTGGGACTCGGCATTGATTTAAACTCGCTGGCATGGTTTGTCTCTATCGTAAAGACTACGCCCTTATCTCAAAGTGATCATTTCACACTTAGAGAATGGGCTTTAAACCTCTCTGAAAGTAAAAACGCTTTAGGAGAGAGCGATAGCTTCAAAGAGGAAATTAAACATATTCCTCCCCCACTAACCAATTATATAAAGGGTCTCCTTAAACAAGCAGAGACCCTCCAATATCCACGCTTGGAACGCTTTGCCCGTTGCGCAATTCTAAGAGCTTGTCAACGATTAATAGATGGCAGAAATGCCTTACCTTCTCTATCCAGCATAGAAAAGGAAATAAGAGTTGAAATTGATCAAATGCTTAATGGATTGGATGAATTTGTTACGGCATGTCAAGAATCCCATGTTTTAAAAAACCAAATATCCTCCAGACGAATCCTTCTACAGAAATCAACAATAGGCATTGAGACAGATGAGAGCTTAATAAATCTGTCAAAAAAGCCCCGTCTGGTTTTTACTTCGCCCCCCTACCCTGGTGTTCATGTTTTATATCATAGGTGGCAGGTTTCAGGACGAAAAGAAACATCTATTCCTTATCTGATTTGTGGCTCACCAAATGGAAGGACCGAGTCATTTTATACATTTGGAGGGCGAAGAACAAGCTCAACTCATTTATATTTCGAATTAATCTCGCGTGCGTTTAGATCCATCGCCAAAGTTATTTACAGAGATGCAATCGTCGTCCAGCTAGTCGGTTTTTCCGAAATTGATTTACAACTACCATTTTTTTTGAAGGCTATGGAAAATGCTGGCTATGAAGAGATATTCCCTGTTCTAGATTTAGGTCATCACTTGTGGAGAGAAGTCCCAAATCGAAAATGGTACACTAAAAATCGGGATCGTTGGGATTCATCAAAAGAAGTTTTGTTATTTCACAGGATTAAAAAGTAAGCACCTGTTCAGGCATTTATGAGTTATTGTACAGCCTCTTTCTATGATGAATCCTTTTGAGGCTGTCCTCGATTTAACTGACTTATTACCGGGATCAATGTCACTGCTAGGCCCTCAGATGCTTTACCAATAATTGTATATTGCATTTCAGCGTCATTTAATCCTGTTTCTACCTCTTCTGATTCCTTCCTCAAATATTCAGACCGTTTTTGATGGTTCAACATCCCCAATGCAAGTAAAACTAATCCCCACCTGAACCAATATCGAATGAGTTCGGGTTCCAGGGTTTTCCGTCGGGCGATTTCATTCCTCAGATACAAATTATCCATATTTACGAGTATATCCAATTCATCATCCTCACCAGAACGCAGCTGTAATGCTGAATATTCACCAAAACCGTAGCGTGCCCAATCAGCATGATATACCTCGATGATATTTGGAAACCCAGCTAATGTTGCGCCCGTAGGAATTGGCGGTGGTTTTGGAGGGGAAATAGGTGCGTCACTGTCAACTTGTATAATAAATTCCGAGTTGAATGGTTCTAGGCGAGATATGTCGCCAACCAAAATCTCTACTCGATATTGGTCGCCCACGCTAGCATTTTGAGGTAAACCAAACTTAAGGGTTGCGGTACCATTCCAAAGACTGTGTGATAGTAACTGTGGCATACCGTGTGATTCAATGTGACCTCGATCATCTAAGCGGTCAAAATAATCATTCGTAGCATCCGTTTCAAACTCAACGCGGCACTGGCGATTGCGCGGACAATGTTTTACCAACCCATCTTTTGGTTCATTATGGATGCGGAAGAAAGTAGGAAATTTGCGACCTTCATATGGTACCGCTGCGGGGATATCGCGTCCGGGCAATTTTATCAATTCACCCTTACCGAATAATTGAGCAAGAGTCGGATCTGACCGAATCAAGCTTTGTATTACTTTTGCCGTTTCTTCTTCGGATATTGCGGAGGCTAATCTGTCTTGACGACGGCGTGCATTAATCTCTTTTATCCCTGGATGCTCTTTAATATGTTCAACGATTGCCTCTTCCAGGCTTTCCCCTTCATCGCATTGACGCATTCTATCTCGAGACGCCATGAATAAGTCTTCGCGAATCCTTTGTGGAAGCTCGGTACAATCAACGACAACTATCATTGTATCCGCTACATAGTCAAGTTTGGTTTTTCTAGAAATAAAGCCTTTACCAAGCTCGCCATGAAGTTGCCCATTTACAGTAAAGAAAATCCCAGCAGGATAACGATCGTTTGTGTCTTGCTCCGGGTTCTCGCGGATAATGACAATCCTAATAGACACGTCGCCAACATTTGGTACTTTTAGTGGACTGGTATCGGAAAATTCCACATTCTCTGGCTTGTCCGCTAGTACTGTTGCTAAACCAGATGCGGTAGTGTCGTATGAATGGGCTCGATAGCCGGGGCGACGTTCATAGATTCTTATTGGTAGGACAGGCTCTTGAAGGTATCTTTCAAGTTCATACCGGAGATCGAGCGTGGCTATTGTTTTCAGACCTCTCTGAAGTTTATAATTCCACATTTTGATGCAGGTTCCGGCAGTCAATTCCCCCTTATACAGATCTGGATATGAACCTGGTTTTATTGGAAGCGCGTCAGCTTCAAAAGAGATAATCTTATCCTGAGGAGCGAGATAAACATACATAGATTGAGGTTGGTCTGGTGCTGGTTCCATACGTCTGATCAGAGTAACTCCCCATAAGTCTTTATAAAGCACATCAGAAGACGATGGAATATCCGGCTGTCGTTTTGAAATGATTAATTGAAAGCTATGTTTTCCTGAAAACTGTAAGACGCCTGTTCCTCCCATGTTATATTTTCCTTGTACAAAAGGTATTCTAGTTTTATTGTCTCTGACTAGTGAGAGGAATGTTGTCGGAAACTGATCTGGGCATTGCCCCTCTCCATCATCAATAATCATGTAAGCAGGTGTTTCCTTCGTACCACAAGCAATTAGTTGGATCCGCTCTGCTAAACGAGTTCGTTCAGATGCTCCAAGAACTTGTATTTTCCCTTCCTTTACATTGAAAAACTTCTCCACAGCTTCTCTCATTGAGCGGGGGGCAGATGGTGATTTTGGATCTATACTGTGGCGATAGCATTCTGCGGTTAGGACAGCATCAATTGAATTGACAACTTTCTCTACAAGCGCGGCTACGGCCGAACTTTGTTGATTGCCCACAATGCTTCTATTATTTGGAATATCACCATAAGGTTTCCAGACTGATCTATCTGCCCAGTACCCTTGTTTCTTTAGAATCTCAATAACTTCATCTTCTGTTTCTGCATGTAAGAGTTGCAGGCAAAATTCACGAGCACTTTTATTATCCATGTTATATTCCTCACCTTTCTGATCGCACCCACTGAATTTTTACTCGGTTTTCTATTATTTTGAATTCACTATCCCCTGTCACTAAATCCGCTTTTTTCGCTTGCGCTAGTGCTGCTGCATAACAATCCGCATATGACATTTTATGTTGTGCTTTGAAACGAGCGGCTTCCTGGGTCAATTCCCAATCCACGTCTACAAATTGGATACGCAGTTCACGCAGTTCCTTAATGCTGCGATTTGCTTCTTCCTCCGAGATTTCGCGGGTAATGATGTACCAGACCTCGCCTGCGTTGACCACTGTCATGTAGATCGGGATTCCCTCTTCGTGCGCACTGGCGATCCAATCCGCAACCTGCTGCCCGGACGGTTCATCTTCAAGATAGGCAATGACCGCCCATGAATCAAGAACGAGCGCTTTTGGTTTACGAGCCATCTACAACTCCTTTTCCCGCTGTTTCTCGGCCATCAATGCTTTCATCAAGCCTTTGCCTTTATATTTGCCGCGCAGAGAGTGGATATACTCGCGCGTGATGGGGGTCAGGATGATTTTTTTGGTTACATCGTCTACATCAATTTGAAGGTAAGTTCCCTCCTTGACGCCCAATTTACGTCTGATTTTTGACGGGATGACTACTTGACCTTTTGACGTAACAATTGTCTCCATTCGAACTCTCCTTCCGAAATTCAAGCGGAATATACCATAGACATAAAAGTAAGTCAAGTTAAAATCATCTTACATTCATCCTTATTTATGAATAATAAAGAGCCGGGACAGTCCATCGCCCGGCTCTTATAGGTCAGGCATCCTGCCTGACACGATTGTGCCGTCTCTATAACTCCGGCAGTTGTGCTGCTCCCCCTCCCATGCCCTCCAACCCTACCTTACCACCACGCACTTCAGCCCCAGGTCGCGGCAGGCTTGCTCCACCTGTCCGATAGTCGCCTCATCCGGCAGAGGGAAGCGCTCCAGTGCCATCCAGCTGACGAACTGGCCGGGCGCCAGCCGCTTCAGCGCCTCCTGCAGTTCCTCCGGGCCGTCCATGAACCGCCCGGCGGACAGGATCTCCTCGTCGGTCTTCAGCCGGTTGGTGCCTTCCAGCAGGGCAAAGTACCACTGCCCATCCTCCTGCCAGGTGTATAACTCGAAGCCTTTCTGCGAAACGGCACCCGGAGCCTCCTCAAGACCCGGAGTCTCGTCAGGGCGGCAGCCTGCCAGCAGGCCGGCCAGCAGCAGGCCGGCCAAGAGCATCAGGGAAATCTTATTCATATCCTTCCTCCACTCTAATCCAAATCGAAACTGACGAACACCTCGGCCTGGACCGAGATGTGCCCCGGGCTGACCGGGCCCTCGTCCGCCCCCTCCCCGCCTCCCGTCGTCGGAGCGTTCTGGACGACATTCTGCGCCCACAGGATCTGGCTGTTGCCGTAGCCGTAATACCAGCCGCTGTAGTAGGACCAACTGTTCTCGCTGATGCTCAGCACGCAGCCTACCTCTGCCCCGGCTGCTTCTGCCAGCGCCTCGGCCTTTTGGACGGCGGCCTCCATCGCCAGGAGGCGCGCCTGGTCGCGATAGGTGCGCAGGTCGCTGGTGTAGAATTCGACATTCACCACCTGGTTGGCGCCCGCCCCAAAAGCGGCTGCGATTAAATCGCTGGCCTTTTCGACCTTCCGCAGGGTGACGGCCAGCACGTTGTTGATCCGGTAGCCCTTGATGTAGAGCGAATCGTAATCTTCATAGAGCGGCTCGATGATGTAATTGTCGCTGGTGATGTCGCTGGCGGCCACCCCCAAGGCCTGAATGGCGGCCTTCACCCGCTCGATGGCCGAGGTGTTGCGGCGCTGGACCTCGGCCGGGGAGACCCCGTTCGACTGGACGCCCAGCTGGATCAAGACCCGGTCCGGGACGACGTTGATCACGGCTCTCCCGCTGACCGCCACATTGCGGCCGTAATAATCACAGGTGGCCGCCTGTTCGGTCGATTCGGGGACGGGAGTGGCGGCGCGGGCGCCCCATTGCGGCAGCCCGAGCGTCACCAGGACGAAGACCAGGATGCCGGTCAGGATGACATTGAGAGTGTTCGGGAACGACTTCATATGAACCTCCTGTTGGATGGGAATTTCCCCCAGCATACATCGCCTGCCGGTCAGGAGGGTGTCAGGAGATGGTCAATCGGATGGCAGTCCGGCGGCCGGCAGCCAGAAGGTCATCTCGGTCCCCCGGCCGGGTTCACTACGCGCCTGGATGGCGCCCCCCTGGGCGAGGACCAGTGACCGGGCGATGGCCAGCCCCAACCCGCTTCCACCGCTCCGGCGGTCCCGGGCGGACTCCACCCGATAGAAGCGCTCGAAGACGAACGGCAGATGCTCGGGCGGGATGCCCGCCCCGCTATCGGCCACCAACACACACACCCGCTCCCCCTCCCGCCGGATGGTCACGCTGACCACCGCAGCCTCCGGGGAATGGCGGATGGCATTCTCGAGCAGGTTGTCGAGCACCTGAGCCAGCCTGTCGGCATCCCCACGCGCTGAGCCTCGCGGCGGCCCGCCGGTCTCGTCGCCGACGCGCAACTCGATCCGGCGCCGGGCGGCCAGCCCGGCCAGCCGTTCGCAGCGCTGGCGGGCCAGTTCTGCCAGTTCGACCGGCTGGAGATCGAGTTGGAGCGCCCCGGCTTCCGCCCGCGTCAGGACCAGCAGATCGTTCACCAGCCGGATCAATCGGGCGGCCTCCCGCTGCATGCCTGCCAGCAGCGGGCCGCGCCCCTTCTTATCGTCCAAGGCGCCATCCTCCAGGGTCTCGATCGTGCCCTGGATGACGGTCAGCGGGGTGCGCAGTTCGTGGGTGACATCCGCCAGGAAGGCGTCCCTGGCCTGCTTCGAGCGCTCCAGGTCGGCAGCCATGGCATTGAATGCCCGGCCCAGGCCGTCCAGTTCGGTGACCCGGCTGCCAGTCGGGGCGCGCTGCCCCAGGTCACCGGCGCCGACCGCCGCGGCGGTACGCGACAGGTCCTCCAGTGGACGTGCCAGCCGGCGAGCCAGGAAGGATCCTGCCAGCCCGGCCAGCAGACCCGCCGCCAGGACCGCCCCTCCCAGCTGCAGCAGAATCTCCGGAGGGAGTCCACCAACCGGGAGCGGCTCTGCCAGGTAGACGATCCCGGTCAGGGCGCCGGCGGAGTCGTAGACCGGGGCGGCTGCGTACAGCACCCGGCCGCCCCCCGCCGCCTCCACCCGCCGGACAGCCGTGGACGCCTGGCCTTGCAGCGCCTGCTGGATCTCCCCGCGGGCAAGCAGTTCCTGCGGGGAAACCAGCGCGGCCTGTTCCGCCACCGGCACCTGCACGGCAGAGCCTCCCGGCAGGAGCGGCAGGCTGAAGGCCACCCCGCCGTTCTCGGTCAGCAGGCGGGTATGGATTCCGGGCTGGATATTGGCCGTCTGTGAATAGGGATCGGACGCCTGGAGCGGCAGGGGGATATCCTGCAGGGCGGCAGCGATCAGGCGCGCCTGGGCCAGCAGATTGGCGGACTGGCTGGACAGGTAGAGTCTCTCGACCGAAACCCAGGCCAGCAGCCCGGCCAGGAGCATGCCGGTCAGCAGGACGGCCAGGTGGCTGAGGGTCAAGCGCAGACGCAGGGAGGCAGGCATGGGTCAGCCTTTTAAGCGGTAGCCGATCCCGCGCACCGCTTCGATGGCATCCACTTCCTTCGAAACGAGACGCAGCTTGGCGCGCAGGCGCTTGACGGCGCTGTCAACAGCGCGCGTGTCGCCAGTGAAATCGTAGTTCCAGACCTGCTCCAGCAAACGCTCGCGCGTCAGCACGCGCCCGCGGTTGTCCAGCAGGCGGTGGAGCAGGTCGAACTCCAGGCGGGTCAATTCGATGGGGATTTCCCCCACCGCGGCGGTCCGGCGCTCGGGATCCAGGCTCAGGCCGCCGGGGCCGTGCAGCAGGGCCGCCTCGCCGCCCACCTCGGCGGTCCGCCCGCGGCGCAGGACGGCTTTGACGCGCGCCATCAGTTCGCGCACGCTGAACGGTTTGCAGACGTAGTCATCCGCC
Organism: Chloroflexota bacterium; assembly: GCA_040754355.1. GTDB lineage: Bacteria > Chloroflexota > Anaerolineae > Anaerolineales > Villigracilaceae > UBA877. The sequence continues at coordinate 19,014 of JBFMCM010000327.1, forward strand.
CCCAGTTCCAGGCCGACCACCCGGTCGGTCTCCTCGCCCCGGGCGGTGATCATGATAATCGGGACGGAACTGTCCCGGCGCAGTTCGCGGCAGACATCCAGCCCGTCCACTTCGGGGATCATCAAGTCGAGCAGGATCAGGTCGGGCTGTGATTCGCGCGCCAGGCGCAGGGCCTGCCGACCGTCGGAGGCGGTCAGGACGCGATAATGGGCCTTGCGCAGGTTGTAGGCCAGCAGGTCGGCCACGGCGGATTCGTCATCCACAATCAGGATGCAGGCGGACATCCCCCAGAGGATAACATAATTTCATGGCAGGATGATGTCAAAAAAAGAGGCCCGGTCCCTTTTCGAAACCCGGCCTCCTTCCGCTTCAGTTCATGCAACTGGCTAATAATCAGTCCACAACGACCCGATTACTTCTTCCCAAATTTCTTCTTCAGGATATCCTCCAGCGTGGGCTGGCCGATCTCTTGGAGTTCGTAGCGTACGCGCTGGTGGGGCTTGTTGATCTTGAGGATGCGCGTCAGGTCTATCGGCGTGCCGATGACCACCATGTCCACGTCAGACTTGTTGATGGTGGCTTCCAGGTCCTTCGTCTGCGCCGCGCCGTAGCCCATGGCCGGCAGGATGGGACCGGTCTTGGGATACTTCTCGT
>JBFMCM010000328.1:0-10443 GCA_040754355.1 Chloroflexota bacterium
GACGGCTGCGGCCCGGTGCAATCCTTCCTGCTCATCGCCCTGCCGCTCGCCCGCCCGGCGTTGGCTGTAACCGCTTTGTTTGCTTTCATGGGAGGCTGGGGCGAATACGTGCTGGCCTCGGTCATCATCCCGGCCCCCGAACTCAAGAAAACCGTCGTTGTAGCGCTGTACAAGTTGGCCAACGACTTCAGTATAGACTGGGGTCTCTTCGCCGCTGGCGCAGTGATGGTCATCATCCCGGTGCTGATTGTCTTCCTCTTCCTACAGCGCTATCTCGAAGGCGGCCTGACCCTCGGCGGTGTCAAGGGTTGATCAGGCGGATCGAGCACCATCACTGGCCTGTGCTACCGATTGCCCGACAGACCCCTGTCGGGCAATCTATGAATAAACCGCTATGACCGATAATATCTTTGGCAGCCTGATCGAACCAGAACAAAGGCTCAAGCAGCACCTGGTGAACCTGGATGGTGTTCACCATCTCTACAGGCGCTTGCCGCTCGATCCTCTTCCCGGTCAGCCCATCCGACTCCACCTGACCACCGGCGGCGCGCTACCTTATGACGCGGCGCGGTGTGCATTTACCACCGATGGAAGCGATCCAACATTTAATTCCGCCTCGGTGCAGGACCTCGAGCCTGCCGGCGCAGAGTGGGATACTCCCTCTTGGAGCGTCGTCCGCACCTGGACCGTCAGCCTGCCTCCCCAACCCGCCGGGACCCTGATCCGCTACCGGCTGGCAGCGCGGCGGGTGGACACCGGTCAATGGGTGGAGGCAGACGACGGGTCCGCTTTTGCCCTCTGGGTGGACGACGATCCGCCTCCAGCCTGGGCACGGGAAGCCATCGTTTATCAAATCTTCCCCGACCGATTTTATCCCGGCGACGGACGCCCCTGGAATAAAGCCAAGTCCCTGCTCGATTTCTACGGCGGGACATTGCGCGGCATCATAGACAAACTGGATTACATCCAATCACTTGGCTTCAATACGATCTGGCTCAATCCATTTTTCAAGTCTCCCAGCCATCATGGCTACAACGCCAGTGACTACTACACCGTCGAGCCGCGTCTCGGCACACAGGAAGACTTGAAAGAACTCATTGAAAAAGCCCATGCCAGTGGTCTGCGCCTGATCCTCGATTTTGTTGCCAATCACTGGTCGAAAGACCATTTCACCTTCCAGGATGCCCAGAAGAATCCGAACAGCCTTTACCATGACTGGTATTTCTGGAACCACTGGCCGGACGATTATGAGTGCTATTTCAAAGTGCGCGAACTGCCGAAAATCAACCTTACCAATCCGGAGGCGCGCGCCTACATGCTCGATGTGGCCCGCCACTGGCTGCGCGAGGGCTTCGACGGCTACCGTCTCGACTTTGCTTACGGCCCATCTCACGACTTCTGGGTGGATTTCCGCCGCGCTTGCCGCGCGATCAAGCCGGATTGCTGGATTTTCGGCGAAGTCATCCATACTGCTGAAATGCTGCGTTCCTACACCGGTATCATGGACGGTACGCTCGATTTCTTCCTCGCCCGCGCTCTGCGCGAAACCTTCGCAGCCGGAAACATGACATTAACCGAATTCGAGGCTTTCCTCTCCGGCCACGAAGCCTACTTCCCGCCTGAACACACTCGCCCCTCTTTCCTCGACAACCACGACGAGGAGCGCTTCCTGCACCTCGCCGGGAACGACAAGGCTAAAATGCGGCTGGCGGCATTGATTCACTACACCCTCTCCGGGCCGCCCATTGTCTATGCCGGGACGGAGACAGGCCTCTCACAGGAACGCCCCATGTACCATGACGGGCGCAACTTCTTCGAGGAATGCCGCCTGCCGATGAACTGGGAGGCCGCGAATGCCGACCTCCAGGATTATTATCGCCGCCTCAACTCTCTGCGCAGGGAGCACCCTGCCCTGTGGACGGGAAGCCGCCAAGTAATTCATCTGGACTCCGAGGCTGGAACCTATGCCTACTTACACTTCGATGCCTCGACCCGCATCCTGGTGGCGGTTAACATCAGCAAATCGGCGCGGACGATCTCATTCGACAACCCAGGCTTCCGGTCTGCTACCGACCACTTGAACGGGAATCGGGTCGAGATGCGGGATGGGAAATTGGAAATCCACCTACCGCCTCAGTCTGGCGCGTTCATAACCGCAGATAAACACAGATGAACGCAGATGTTTTGATTCGGCCAATCTGTATTCAGCTGTGGCTACACTTCAGAAAGGCTTTCAAGCATGTCCATCAACACCCCTGACTGGGTCAAAGACGCCATCTTCTACCAGATCTTCCCCGACCGCTTCGCCAAGAGCGAACGCGTCTCCAAGCAAGGATTGATACTCGAACCGTGGGAGTCCCCTCCTACACCCTACGGCTTCAAGGGTGGTGATTTGCTTGGTATCGTCGAACATCTCGACTACCTTCAAGACCTGGGGATCAATGCCTTATACTTGAATCCGATCGCTGCCTCTGCCTCCAATCACCGTTACCATACTTACGATTATTTCAAAATAGACCCGCTCCTGGGCGGCGACGCGGCCTTCCGCGAACTGTTGGATGCTGCCCATGCGCGTGGCATTCGCGTCGTCCCGGATGGCGTCTTCAACCATGCCAGCCGCGGTTTCTGGCAATTCCATCATGTGCTGGAGAATGGTGACGGCTCCCCTTATGTAGACTGGTTCCATTTCAATCCTAACCGGTTGAACCGCAAGAAACACTGGGGTGCTTATCCTACCCCCGGAGAACAAAAGAAGATGGATGCTGGCGTGGGTTCCTACGATGCCATCGGGTACCGCGCCTGGTGGAACCTCCCCGCCCTGCCTAAATTCAACACCAACACACCTAAAGTGCGAGAGTTCATTTTCGATGCCGCAGTTCACTGGATCAAGTTCGGCGCAGACGGCTGGCGCCTGGATGTTCCGGCTGAGATTGACGATGATTCGTTCTGGCAGGAGTTCCGTCGCAGGGTGAAGGCCGCCAACCCTGAGGCTTATATTGTTGGTGAGATTTGGCATGAGTCCCAGCGCTGGCTGCAAGGCGACCAATTCGATGCAGTCATGAATTACCTGCTCACCGGCGCCTTGATGGGCTGGCTGATTGGCGACCGTCTCCCTGACTACATCTTCAAAATCGGCGACTACCATAAATACCTGCGACCTCTCAACGCGAAAGAGTTTGCCGATAGGATAGATTTTCTGCTGGCTTTGTACGCACCTGAGATAAACGCGGTCCAATTCAATCTGCTCGATAGTCATGACACGCCTCGTTTCATCACCACTGCTGGAGACGACCTCTCTGCCCTCAAACTGGGCTGGCTGTTTCTGTTCACGTACGTTGGTGTGCCTTGTATTTATTATGGCGATGAGATCGGACTTTCTGGTGGGTCGGATCCGGCTTGTCGTGGTTCTTTTGAGTGGGATAATGAAGTTTGGGATTTGGGTATAAATGGCTATGCGAAATTATTGATTCGTCTACGACATGACCACCCGACACTCCGGCGCGGCACCTTTAGCAGGCTTTACGCCAAAGGGGATGTTTACGCTTTTACCCGCATTGGTGAAGACGAAACAATCCTCGTTGTCATCAATGGCGGTACCGGTACTGTTTCTGCCGTCCTCCCCACCCCTCCGGGGCTGGCAGATGGTCCGTTGACGACGCTCTTCGGTGAGGCGAATGCTCACGTTTCTGGCGGACAGGTTCGAGGCCTAAAACTCGCCCCACGCTGCGGGGTCGTTCTGGGAAGGCGCACCAAATGAGTTTGCTGACACGGCTGAAGGCAATTCAGCCAATTGTGCTCGTGCTCCTTCTTGCGATCTTCCTGCGCACCTGGGCGGTCTCCCTCCTACCGGAGGATTTCGATGAACCGGTCTATCTCCAGAATGCTTACGATTACGCCGACGCCTTCCGCTCAGGAGACCCAGCGCGGGTCCTTGACTATGCAGGGAACCTTGAACATCCCGCCTTTGTAAAACTTCTCTACAGCGGCGCGGTGCTGGTGTTGGGGAAAGCCGCCTCCTGGACCAATGCCTTCTTCGCCAGCCGGGCCGTTTCAGCAGTTTTCGGCGTCCTGGCGGTGCTCTTCCTGGCCTTGGCTGTGGATCCGCTGGCCGCCGGGATGCTGGCCATTCACACCCTGGCGGTCAAATACACCAGCCAGGTTTACCTGGAAGCCGTCCCGCACGCCATGACAATTGGCGCGGTGCTGGCACTTCTCAAGTCAAAAGGAGGCAAGGCAGACCGTTGGTTCTGGATGTCTGCTGCCGCGCTGGGCATTGCGGCTGCCAGCAAATACTCGTACATACCGGTCATCCTGGTTGTTTTGGGATATCTGGCAATCTGTGAAAAGAAAATCAAGCTGCAGTGGCTTCTGCTCTATGGACTACTCGCCCTGGCAGTCTTCTTCGCCCTGGATGTCTATCTCTGGCGCGACCCGCTGGCGCGCTTGTCGGACTCGCTTGCCTACCATATCCAATACTCACAGGGGCAGCATGTGGAGGAAGTCGGTTATCCCTGGTTCCAGCCATTCATCTGGATATTTACCTCCCCGCCGGGCGGCTGGCATCCGGCCGTCTTCTTCTACTACGGTTTCGATGGTCTCATTACCCTCTTCGCTCTGGGCGGGCTGAAACGCGAATGGAAAGAGCGCCGTTGGCTGGTAATCTGGCTGGCTACCGGGATACTCTTCCTGCTGCTGTGGCCCACCAAGTGGCCGCAGTATGCCCTGACGGTCACACCTGCTCTATGCATCATGGGAGCAGAATCGGTCCGGCGCTTCATCCGCTGGGTGCGCGCCCAGGAATCGTACTGGGGCTACATGAAAGAAATGCTACCCAAGCCGGATAGATGGCTATGGTATGTCTTGGGAGCTTTTGCATTCTTTATCGCCGCCATCTATCTTTCAGCAGCCATCAAGCTGGCGGTCGGGCGCATCGGCTGGTCGAATATAACTCATGCCAACTCATTCCTCCCCAGCAACACCGTTTACGATCTCCTGCCACTCGACGAAGGACAAATTCTCATCGCCACCGATAAAGGCGCAGCGCTCTGGATCCCGGCCGAGACCACGGATGTCGAACCCACCTGGCTGGTCTACACCTCGGAAAACAGCGGTTTGGTCAATGACCAAGTGCTTTCCCTGACACGCGACACGCGCGGCAGTATCTGGTTTGGGACCGCGGAGGGGATCGCGCGCCTCGACGGGGAGTCCTGGGGCACGTTCGGGACCAGCGATCTGGGACTGACCAGCGGCTATGTCCTGGCCCTGGCCGCCTCGCCGGATGGACGCGTATACGCCGGGACGCTGACCGGCGCGACTGCCTGGAACGGCGTCAGTTGGAGTCCGATCAAACAAGCCGAGGGGCGGGCGGTCTTTTCGCTCGCTGTCAGCGCGGACAGTGAAACCGTCTGGCTTGGAATGCAAGACGGGGCTGGCAGGCTCGAGGTCCGTAACGAGACATGGACATTCTATCCAACCGACGCACCTGTCAAACACATCCTGATCGACTCGCAAAATACGCTCTGGGCAGCCACCTCCGGCGCAGGCTTGGCTCGGCTGGATGATTCGGCCTGGACCTATTTCCGCACGAGCAATTCGGGCATACCGTTCAACACAGTCAACCGCGTGGCAGAAATCCAGCCCGGCGTGCTTTGGGTGGGAACATCGCAACCAGCCAGCACAGGAGGGGCCGCAGCCCGATTCGATGGAAATGAATGGCACACCTTTCTCGCCAACAATTCTGGGACTTCGGAGGCGGAGGTGACCACAATCACTTTGCAATCGAACCAGGTTTGGATGGGGACGCGCACTTCAGGCATAGATCTTTATAATCTCGGGAGGTAGAAATGAAAAAACGCGTTATCTACACGATCCTATCAATCCTATTATTGGCTGCTTTCATCGGCCTTCCGCTGTGGTATTTCCTAAGCAGGCCCGAGCCGGGCGCCGAACCGGTTTCGCCCGTGATAGGCATGCCCCAGGGAACAGACGGCTATCCATGGTGGAACGATTCCGTCTTCTACGAGATATTCGTCCGCTCATTCTATGACAGCGACGGCGATGGGATCGGAGACTTCAACGGCATCACAGCGAAACTGGATTACCTGAACGATAACAACCCGGAGACGACCAGCGACCTGGGCGTGACCGGCATCTGGCTGATGCCAATCAACCCTTCGCCCTCCTACCATGGCTATGATGTGACCGATTACATGGCCGTAAATCCCGATTATGGGACGATGGACGACTTCAAGAACATGGTGAACGAGGCGCACGCGCGCGGCATTCGCGTTATCATTGACTTGGTGCTGAACCACACCTCGCGCGACCATCCCTGGTTCGTAGCCTCCAGGGATCCTGCTTCAGAATATCGTGATTATTACATCTGGGCGGATGAAAAACCCAATTACAACGGTCCGTGGGGGCAAGTAGTATGGCATGCACATTCCACCGGGTACTACTACGGTCTCTTCTGGGATGGGATGCCCGATTTGAACTACACCAATCCAGAAGTCACAGAAGAGATGGACGCGGTGGTCTCCTTCTGGCTGACCGGGACCGATATTGACGGTTTCCGGCTGGACGCCGCCCGCCATCTTATCGAGGATGGCGCGCTGCAGGAAAATACCGATTCCACCCACGCATGGTATGAAGATTTCCGTTCTTTCTACAAGGCGATTGATCCAAACGCCGTGACCGTTGGTGAGGTTTGGGACGACATGCTTGCGATTAGTGAATACATCCAGGGTGACGAGCTCGACCTAACCTTTCAGTTTGGGCTGGCAGAAGCCTTTGTCTCTTCGGTTAACGAGGGCAACGCAGGAACCGCCATCGGTGAGTTGAAACTTTCCTACAAACTCCTGCCTGCTTTACAATACGCGCCCTTCTTGACCAACCACGACCAGAACCGGACACATTCCCAACTGGGCGGGGATGTGAACAAAGCCAAAGTGGCCGCCTCGATGCTGCTGACCGCCCCTGGCGTTCCATTCCTGTATTATGGCGAGGAAGTCGGTCTGATGGGAGAAAAACCGGACGAAGATATCCGCCGCCCGATGCAGTGGAGTGCGGACACCCATGCCGGCTTTTCCACCGACTTCCCCTGGCGCTCCCCCGGCGAAGGCTGGGAAACGTACAATGTCGCCACAGAGACGGACGACCCAGCCTCGCTCCTCTCGCACTACCGCACCCTCATCCGCATCCGCAGCGAGCACGCCGCCCTGCGCGTCGGGGAAACGTACGCCATCCGTGCCGATAACCCGGCGCTGTACTGCATCTTGCGCGTCAGCGTCGAGGAAACCGTGCTGGTGATCGTCAATCTATCTGACGTGCCGGTAAGCGGCTACGGCCTCTCGCTGGAGGAGAGCAATGTCACGCCGGGTCTGTACCACGCCTTCCCCATCCTGGGCGCAGTGGACGAACTCACTCCATTGAACTTTTCTGAAGACGGCGGCTTTTCAGACTACGTCCCTTTGCCTGAAATCCCGGCCTACGAAACTGTGCTCGTACAATTACAGGGCGAATGATCCCAGCCCCGACTGTCTGATAGGAGATTATCTTATGAGAAACTTTATCCGCCTGACCTATTCTCTGCTGGCGCTGACCTTGGTCCTGGCCGCCTGCGCACCAGAGACCAGCACGCCAGTATCCACTGAACCGACCGTGGAACCCGATATGTACCTCAACATCATCTGGCACCAGCACCAGCCTTTCTATGCCGTTGACGCTGAGACTGGGCTGGTCAGCGCGCCGTGGGTGCGCTTCCACGCTGCCAAAGATTACGTGGATATGGTGACCATCATCGAAAACTACCCTAATATCCACATGACCGTCAATCTGACTCCCTCCCTGCTCAGCCAGATTGACGCTTTCAACGAGGGCCAGCGCGACATCGTCTGGGAGATGACTTTCGTTCCTGCAGACGAACTCACCAACGAGCAGAAGGCCTACATCTTCCAGCGTTTCTTTGATGTCAACAGCAAGATCATCGAACGCTTCCCACGTTACCTAGAACTTCAGCAGATGAAGAGCACCGTCGGCGGCGCTTCGCAGGACTGGAGCGATCAGGATTTCCGTGACTTGCAGGTGCTCTTCAACCTGGCCTGGACTGATCCAGATTACCTCGCTGAAGAACCCCTCGCCAGCCTGGTTGCCAAGGGCCGGAACTTCACCGAAGCGGATAAAGTCATTGTCCTCCAAATGCATGCCGATTTGATGGCCCAGGTCATTCCCGTCCATAAGCAGTACCAGGATTCCGGCCAGATAGAAGTGACCTTCACCCCCTACGCTCATCCCATTCTGCCATTACTGATTGATACCAACCTTGCCACGATAGCCGTCCCCGATATCAAGTTGCCTTCGGTCCGCTTCACGCACGGCGACGACGCCATCCAGCACCTGGAACGCGGCATGGCACTCTATGAAGAGAAATTCGGCCAGCCGCCTCAAGGGATGTGGCCGGCGGAAGGCTCGGTAGCCCAGTACATGGTCGGCATGACCGCTCGCGCCGGCGTGCAGTGGATGGTCACAGACGAGGGCATCCTGGCCAATTCACTCGGCCTCGATTTCACTCGTCTTGTCGGCGGAGTGCCCACCAACGCCACAGCCCTTTACCGTCCTTACACCGTCGAAAGCAGCGGCGATGCCGTCACCATCTTCTTCCGGGACACGACACTTTCCAACAAAGTCTCCTTCGACTACAGCCAGATCTCGGCTGCCGAAGCGGTGGCAGACTTCATGTCCCGACTGCACGCCATCCGCGACGAGGTCAAGGACCAGCCAGGAGGTCCCTACGTCGTCACAGTCATCCTGGACGGCGAGAATGCCTGGGAATGGTACGAAAACGACGGCAAGGACTTCCTCAACGGACTCTACACCGAGTTGAGCAACGATCCGACCATCAAGACCGTTACCCCGTCTGAGTTCCTGGCGCTCTACGACCAGACCCCTGAACTCATCCCGGATCTGTGGGCTGGTTCCTGGGATTCAGCCACCTTCCAAACCTGGATCGGCGAAGACGAGGAAAATCGCGCCTGGGATTACCTGGCCGAAACTCGCTCTGTTCTGGAAGAGTACCTGAACGGATCGCTGGCCGGCACGCTTCCCGACGGACAGGTGGAACAAGCCTACGAAGCCTTGCTGGCTGCCGAAGGCTCCGACTGGTTCTGGTGGTACGGCGCGGACAAAGACTCCGGTAATGATGCTGCCTTCGACGCCGGCTTCCGCGAGACCCTCGGCCAGGTGTACGACGCCTTGGGCTTAGAGCGCCCCACCTTCCTGTCCGTCCCGATCATCCAGCCGACACCCGTCGAGCCGGATGTGGCGCTGCAAGGCACCTTCACGCCCACCCTCGACGGCGAGATGACCAGCCGAAGCGAATGGATGAACGCCGGAGCCTTCCTCTTCGACGACGACCCCTCCACCCTCGAATTTGGCTTCGATAAGAACTATCTCTACCTGAACATCATCGGCACGCTTCAGCAGGACTTCGATATCTACTTGAAGATTCCCGCCCAGAGCACTGGCAATCCATTTTCTGAGAGTGGCCAGGTGCTCGCTTTCTACGCCACTCATCGCCTGGTTGTCCGTCCACAAGATGCTGCCAAATTGGTCGAATTCCAGGTCTGGGATGGCTTAACGTGGAGTGCTGTCAGCAGTGCGAACTTTGCCTTTTCCGCTGGGTCGGGGACGCTCGAGATCGCCGTCCCCATCGCGGACTTGCAGCCGACTCTGGATGCGGGTGACAGCCTCCAGGTCCGGCTCGCTGCGGGCGCGGACCCTTCGACCGGCTCAGGGCAGAGCCTCTTGCCTGCCAACGCACCCGGACGGATGCAGGTGCCTGACCTAGGACGCACCACCTGGGTTGTCACCGTCAGCGACCCGGCCAACGACGACCATGGTCCCGGCACCTACACCTACCCGACCGATGGCGTCTTCAAGCCTGGCGTCTTCGACCTGCTCAATTTCCAGGTCGGCTACGACGAGAACAACCTGGTCTTCCGCTTCGAGATGCGCGGCCCGGTGGAAAACCCATGGGGTTCGCCGAATGGCCTTGCCATCCAGTTGTTCGACGTTTATATCAACACTGGCGCGGGAGCCAATCCATTGATGCGCTACGGACGCAACACCTCGCTTGAGACAGGCTGGGATTATGCCCTGACCGTTGCTGGCTGGAACTTCGGATTCTTCACCGCGGCTGATCCCGAGAAGGCAGTCAGCAGCGTGCCAGTGACCATCATCACTGACCCGGGTAAGAACATGGTCATCGCCAAGGTGCCGCTTTCAGCCTTGCCCGGCGACCCGGCTGCCTGGTCTTACGCGGTGGCGGTGCTTTCAAACGACGGTTACGGCATCAACGGCGTCCGTGATGTGACGGAAGAAGGCGGACAATGGCAATTAGGCGGCGCACCCAGCGACAAGAACCATACGCGTATTGTGGACTACTTG
>JBFMCM010000329.1:0-3479 GCA_040754355.1 Chloroflexota bacterium
GCCAACCCGATGCGCCTGAAACTCGGCATCGAGCAGGGCGTGGACGCGGTGGTCGAGGCCCTGCGCAAGATGTCGCAGAAGATCGAGACCAAGGAAGAGATCGCCTCGGTCGCCACCAACTCGGCCGCCGATCCCGAAATTGGCCAGTTGATTGCCGATGTGATGGATAAAGTCGGCAAGGACGGCGTCATCACGGTCGAAGAGTCCAAGTCCCTGCAATTCGAGACCGAGTACGTCGAAGGTATGCAATTCGACCGCGGTTACATCTCGGCCTACTTCATCACCGACGCCGAGCACATGGAATCTGTTATCGCCGAACCCTACATCCTCATTTACGACAAGAAAATCTCCGCCGCCCAGGATATCGTCCCCGTGCTGGAAAAACTCGTCCAGATTGGCAAACGCGACCTGGTCATCATCGCTGAAGACATTGACGGCGAAGCCCTGGCTACCCTCGTCTTGAACAAACTGCGCGGGATGCTCAATGTCCTGGCCGTCAAGGCTCCGGGCTTTGGCGACCGCCGCAAAGCCATGATGCAGGACATCGCCACCCTGACCGGTGGACAGGTCATCTCGGAAGAAACCGGCCGCAAACTGGAAACCACCACCCTCAACGACCTCGGAAAGGCTGAGAAAGTCGTCGCCGACAAAGACAACACCACCATCGTCGGCGGCAAGGGCGAATCCGCCCAGATCAAGGGCCGTATCGAGCAGATCCGCGTCGAGATCGAAAAATCCACCAGCGACTACGACAAGGAAAAACTCCAGGAGCGCCTGGCCAAACTTTCCGGCGGCGTGGCCATCATCCGCGTCGGCGCAGCCACCGAGACCGAACTCAAAGAGAAGAAGCACCGCGTCGAAGACGCCCTCTCGGCTACGCGTGCCGCCATCGAGGAAGGTATCGTCCCCGGCGGCGAGATCGTCTTCATCAACGCCGTCCCCACTCTCGACAAAGTCAAGATGACCGGCGAAGATGAATCGATCGGCGTGATGATCGTCCGCAAAGCCCTCGAGGCTCCCATCCGCAAACTGGCTGAAAACGCCGGCCAGGACGGCGCGGTCATCATCGAGAATGTCCGCCGCCTCGCCAAGGAGCAGAACAACAAGCACCTCGGCTTCAATGTCATCAGCGGTGAATACGTGGACATGGTCAAGGCAGGCGTGATTGACCCGCTCAAGGTCGTGCGCGGCGCCCTCGAAAATGCCGGCTCCATCGCCGCCATGATCCTGACCACCGAGTGCCTGGTCACCGATGTCCCTGAAAAGGAAAAACCCTCCCCCATGCCTCCCGGTGGGATGGGCGAATACTAAACCCTCGTATTTCTGTAGGGGCGGGTCTCAGACCCGCCCCTACAATTTTTAATTGGTATAATCCTGACCAATGACCTCCTCATCGCTGAAGCGCTCTCTGCTTCTCTTCCTCCTCTTGGGCCTTTCTGCCTGCCTCCCGGACCTCGTGCCTGCCGCCACCTCCACAGCCACACCCACCCTGACTCCCACAGCCACCTCCATTCCGATGGCGGTTACCATCAATGGCGAGGGCATTACACAGGAAGAGTTCGACGCCGAACTGGCGCGTTATCTGCAAGCCCAGGCCGAATTGGGGGTCACTGTCAGCCAGGAGCAGGCCACCCAGGTCGTTTTGGACGATTTCATTGACCAGACCCTGCTGGCGCAGAGCGCCGTCTTGAGCGGCTACGTGGTGGACGAGGCTGCCTTGCAAGCGCGCATAGATGCCCTCGCTGCCCAGGTCGGCGGGGCCGAAGCGCTGGCAGCCTGGCAGGCAGACAACGGGTACACGGAGGCAGGTTTCCGGTCCGCGCTGCGCCGCCAGATAACCGCGGGCTGGATGCGCGACCAGATCATCGCTGCCGTCCCCACTACTGCTGAGCAGGTACACGTTAAGCAAATTTTGTTCTATAATGCAGACGACGCGCAGACTGTCTATGCCCTCCTGCAATCCGGCTGGGACTTCAATGCGGTCGCCGAGCAATACGACCCGTTGTCCAAAGGTGAACTCGGCTGGTTCCCGCGCGGCTACCTCGACCATCCGTCCATCGAAGAGGCCGCCTTTGCCCTCCAACCCGGGGAATACAGCCCGGTGGTGGAAAGTTCGGTCGGGTTTCACATCCTGTACCTGGTGGAACGTGACCCGGCGCGTCCGCTTTCGCCGGATGCCCTGCTGACCCTCCAGGAGCGCGCCCTGCAAGATTGGTTGACGCAGCGGCGCAATGAGAGTACGATTGTGATTGCACCCTGATGGGAGAGAATGCCATGGACTTCCAACCCGACCTTGCCCGTAAAAGAAAACGGGCCTTCCTGTGGAATTTGATGACCCTCTTTGTCCTGTTGGGCATTGTATGTCTGGTGTGGTATTTTGTGACCATTTTCCGCGACCCGCGTTTCTTCCTGAATCCCTTCCCGCCCGAACCCTCTCCCACGGTGTATTACACTGTTACTTCAACCATCACTCCCATCCAGCAGCCGCCCACCTGGACACCCTCTGCCACCATCAAACCGACCTCCACCCGCACACGCGCCCCTACCTGGACGTCATTGCCCGGGCAGAGGAGTGAAACGCCCTCCCCGACCATCACCCTGACCCTGACACCCTCCATCACCACGACCGCCATGCCGGCGGTGGCTGAAATCACCTACCACCCCAGCACCGACGTTTACCCCGAGAAGGGCTGCAACTGGCTGGGTGTCGGCGGGGCGGTGTTCGGCACCGACGGCAGCCCGCTCCAGTTCCAGACCGTCCAACTGGGCGGAGAGTTGGGCGAGGTGGTCGTCAGCCAGTTGAAACTGAGCGGCAGCGCGCCGGCGTATGGCGCCTCCGGCTTCGAGTTCGAACTCGGCAATGATCCAGTTGCCTCCACCCAGACCCTCTGGATCCAACTTTTCGACAACACCGGCAAGGCGCTGACCGATAAGGTTTACTTCGATACGTTCGATGACTGTGCCCAGAACCTGGTCAAGGTCGTCTTCACTCGAACACGATAAGCCGGATTGATTCGGAAGGCCATGATCATTTTCCCCAACCCCTACCCTCCCCCGTGATCGGGGGAGGGAGTTTTACGGAAAAAGGAGTGCGAGTAGGTGCAAAGCACCTGCTCGCACTCCTTTTTCCGACCAATCTTTTCAAAGTGGAGAGTAGGTTACACTTCTACTACCAGGTGCATGTACTTGGGATGGTTGCCCCGTACCACCTGGTTGAAGATCGTGCGCAGTTCCCCGGCAACGGGTCCCATGGTGCCGTTTCCAACCGGGCGGTGATCCACCTTCGTCACCGCGGTCACCTGGGCGGCGGTGCCGGTCAGGAAGAGTTCGTCGCAGATGTAGACCTCCGAGCGGTCAACCGGGCGTTCCACCACCGGAATGCCCAGTTCGTTCTTCGCCATTTCGATGACTGTGCGCCGGGTGATGCCTTCGAGGACGTTTTCTGTCACCGGCGGAGTGACCAGCGTGCCGTCGCGCAC
>JBFMCM010000330.1:0-5231 GCA_040754355.1 Chloroflexota bacterium
GCCAGGATTTCCAGCATGAGCGCGTCGTGGAGGCGAAAGCGCAGGTCATCGGGCGGGATGGCGAATGGATGGCCGTGCCGCCCCAGCGAAGCCACAATGCGTTCCGAGTCGCGCTGGATGCGTGAAAAAGCGTACCCTGTGGACGGTTTGACCCGTCCGCCGCGCCCCCCGATGGACAGGATGCGCTTCCCGAGGCGGCGCGGGAATGGCTGGTCGGTCATCGGGATGACGCCGCGCTCGGTCGCGAGGATGCGGTATTGTCCCGCGCCAATTTCATCGAGGTGGAGGCGCAAGGCTGTTTCGTATTCTTCCAGAGGGAGTAAATCGCAGGAGAAAAGGGTGTATTCTACCAGCGCGTTGGTCGGGCTGAAGGGCAGGGTGTAGAAGAAGGTCACACCGCCGCGCTGGGGCGAGCGCAAATCAAACATGGTGACTGTTTCAGGATTGAAAACGGGACGTTCGGTCTCCACCTCCCAGCCGAGGAAGTGTTGTTTCAAGTAATTGTATTTTAGGTTGGGGATGATATCGTCGAGACGAAGACGGCTGTCGAAGGCATAAGAAGTGTTGAAGGTTTGAAGGTTGGAAGGTTGAGAGGCAGGTTGGTTGACTATGATAGAAGCATGGTCTTCGCCGTCTGCGATCTTCCCCACCCCTCGGATAAAGGTGACATTATGTTTCTGCAGTTCGGCGTGAGCGTAGTTGTAGAAGTCGAGGCCGCGCAGCATGACGTATCGAAACGGGGACAGGTCCCAGGTCCGATTGACTGTATCGCTGAGGAACGACAGCCGCGGCCAGGCGCGGCGGGTAATCCCGTCGAAAGGAGAGGAGGCATCCGTCCAGAAGCACCAGTTCCGGTCGTTGACGGATTTGTCATCCTTTTCGACAATCAGGATGGACTTGTCCCGCAGCGGGCTGCGCGTGATGGCGAGCGCCAGGCTGAGGCCGGCCGCGCCGCCGCCCAGGATGGCATAGTCGAAGTTATCCGGCATTTAATTGGTCAATCAGGGCGAGGAGTTCGCTGTTTCCAGGGATGTCGCTCATCGAATTCCCAAAGTGAGCAAAACGGACAAGGCCATTCTTGTCTACCAGCACCTGGGCCGGCATGCGGCCGAGTTTCAGCAGGTTGACTTCCTGCCCGTAAAGCCGGAGCACCCGGTGGGCAGGGTCGGGGATTCCAATAAAAGGCAGTTTGTTTTCGCGGAAATAGTGGGCAAAGGTTTCGGTTTTTTCAGGGCCGAAGACAAGGATAACCGTGTCCCGTTTCACGAATTTCCGGTAGTCCAGGCGCAACTGCGCCAAGTGCGCGCGGCAGAAGGGTCACACGAAGCCGCGGTTGAAGACCAGCAGGACGTTGCGGCCGCGGAAATCCGCCAGGCGCACCGGTCTGCCGGTGTAATCGGGGAGGCTGAAATCGGGGGCGGGGGTGACGAGGGAGATTTTAGACATCTACGGACTGCCTTGCCAATCATACACCAGAATATATCGCTGCTTCCTCCAGCAGCCGCGACCGGAACCAGATATCCGGGAGAAGGCGGATTTTATCTAAGGTGGAGATGTGCGCCCGCCGGGAGAAAACGTCATAATTATGGTCTTCGATATCATCGAGGATGGCCGCGTACAGATCGGCCGCAGCCGCGATGGCAAAACGGCCGTCTTCATCCAGCATGGCGATTCCCGGCCGGGACTCGGCATACAGTTGCCGTATGCGTCCGATTTGAAAACGCATGAACTCCCGCCACCGCGGAGTGACTTTGCCGGCAGCAATATCGGCTTCGGAAAGGCCAAACCGCTCGAGTTCTTCCTGCGGCAGATACAGGCGTCCGCAGCGCCAGTCTTCGGCCACGTCGCGCAGGATGTTGGTCACTTGCAGGGCCACGCCCAACTTGATAGCGTAGGGAATGGCCTCCGGGCCGGAGAAACCGACGATGTGCATGGCCATCAGCCCGACCGTGGAAGCCACGCGGTAGGCGTAGGCTGCCAGTTCGTCGAAAGTCTGGTAGCGGGACTTGGTCAGGTCGGCGGCTACACCGTCGAGCAGTTGTTCAGCGTAGCGCACCGGGATGCCGAACTTGAAGCGGGCATCGGTCCAGGCGAGGACCACCAGGTCCACGCTGGAGGGATGGGACGTCAAGGCGCGTTTCCGCCAGGAAGCCAGTTCCTGGAGCGGGTCGCTACCCTGGCGGCAGTCTACGATGTCGTCGCTGAGCCGGCAAAAGGCGTACAGGGCGCGGGCGGCCTGCCGTTTGGGTTCCGGTAATAGCGCGGAGGCCAGGTAGAAGGTCCGGCTGTGCTGACGGGCGATCCATTCGCAGGCCGCGTAGGCGCGTTCCAGCAGGTTGGCGTCGGCTGCAGCAATCGAGGGAGCGGTCCGGT
Organism: Chloroflexota bacterium; assembly: GCA_040754355.1. GTDB lineage: Bacteria > Chloroflexota > Anaerolineae > Anaerolineales > Villigracilaceae > UBA877. The sequence goes on from JBFMCM010000330.1 coordinate 2,374, forward strand.
GGCCGAGGGCTTCCTGCGCCAGGCTGAGCAGGCAGGACTCCCACGGCATACTTTGCAGGGTCATGCGAGGCCGGTCTCCTTCAGGATGCGCTCAGTGGTCAGTTTGGCCGAGAGCAGGACGATGGGCAGGCCCGTGCCGGGATGCGTGCTGGCCCCGGCAAAGTACAGGTTACGGTAGCGCGGGTGACGGTTATGCGGGCGCAGGTAACCGACCTGCATGAAGTTATGGCTCAAGCCGAAGGCCGAACCTTTGGCCAGGTTGAGGGCGTTTTGATACTCAGGCGGACCAACAGCCTCCTCGAAGAGGATGCGCCGGCCCAGGTCCCTCACCCCGATGGCTTCCAGCCGGTCGAGCACAAAACTGCGCGCCCGGCTGCGCAGCGCCTCCCAATCCTGTGACCTGCCTTCGTCCAGGTGGCCGACCGGGACGAGCACCATCAGCGCGTCCCCGTCCGCGGGGGCGAACGACGGGTCGGTGCGCGCCGCTGCATTGACATAGAACGAGGGATTCTCGGGCAGGCTCAGTTCCTTGAAAATCCTGTCGAAGGAGGCTTTGTATTCGTTGTCAGCCAGGAACATATTGTGATGCAGGAGTTCGGGAGACTTCCCACCCTCGACGCCCCAGCAGAACACCAGCGCCGATGAAGTGAACTTCTTGCGGAAGAGTTTGGCCGCCGTGCCGTCGTCTGGCAACAATTCGGAATAGACGTAAGGCAGGTCGGCATTGGCAACGATGAGGTCAGTCTTGACCTCGGTCCCGTCCGCGAGGGTGACGCCTTCGGCGCGTCCGCCCAAGACGTTGATCCTGCTCACGGGCGTCCCGTACTCGAAGCGGACCCCAAGCCCGGCGGCAATTTTCTCGAGCGTTTCGATCAGCCGGTAGAGGCCGCCCTTCGGGAACCAGACGCCTTCGGCCAGTTCGGTGTATTGCAGCAGGGAGAACGTAGCCGGGGCATCGAAGGGACTGAGTCCCAGGTACATATTCTGGAATGAAAATGCCGCCTGCAAACGCGGGTCCTTGAAATAACGGGCTGTATTGGCCGCGTGTTTGACCAGCGCTTTCATTTTGAACAAGAGGGGGATGTTCTTTAGATCGAAGTAATCCAGGTACGAATAGAAATTACGCCCGACGAATTTCTCGAGCGAGAAGTTATAGTGCCGGTACCCTTCGGCCATGAATTCGAGGAAACGGCCAAACGCCCCGGGTTCGCGAGCCTCCAACTGGGAGCGCATCTTCGTCAAATCGGCGCTCAGGTCGAGGGACGAACCATCGTGGAAGTGGACGCGATAGGTCGGATCCAATCTTTTCAACTCCAGATGATCTTCCATGCGCTCCCCCAGCGCGGCGTACGTCTCGGCGAAGACTTCGGGCATCAGGAACAAGGTCGGACCAGTGTCGAAGCGGAAGCCGTCGCGCTGCAAGAGAGCGGTCCGCCCTCCTGGCGCGCTCTTCTGCTCGAATACGGTGACACTGTGGCCGGCCCTGGCCAGCCGGGCGGCTGCAGCGATCCCTCCAAGACCTGCACCGACGACGATGATTTTCATGAACATTCTCCATTCGGATTATTCGTTCGTGATTTCATTACTTGAGTCTCTGGCGGACTCTCTGGACGAAGCAACTTTCTCTTGTATGTACGAAAAGAACTGGCATAGGTTATCACGAAAAGACCCTCTCCAATGTCACGCAATTTGTCACATCACCGAAACCTGTTCCAATGGATTAACTCCGGAACAACAATCTGCGATTGTCGAGGTTATAACCAGTACTTTTTTCCTAATCAACCTATTGACTCGCAATCTAAAAATCCTTATAATATTGCATATGGTCTGACCACCATACCACAACCCATGATAAATCTACCTCCTGTCTCACGTAAATCCCTCACCCAAACCGTATCCGCCAAACTGGCGGCTTCCATCCTGGATGGAAGCCTGAAGCCGGGCTTGCAACTACCCCCCGAACGCGAACTGATGAACCAGTTGGGCGTCAGCCGCGCCACCCTGCGGGAGGCGCTCAAGGTCCTCGAGGAGAACAAACTCATCGAGGCGCGCCCCAACGTCGGCTGGTTCGTCCGCAGCGTGGACGAGTCCAACGTGGCCCAGGCCAAGGAACTGGCCGGGGGCGCGGCGACCCAGCCTCCCCGTCCGGCGGCGAACGAACCGGCCACGCGCCCGATGCGGGTGCCGATCGCGCCCGATAAACCCCTCCACATCCCCAACCTGCAGACCGACCGCCTGGGAACCTTCGATTTCATCTCCTGGTGGGAACGCGACAAGGTGAGAGATGCCAAGGTGCTGGTGGTGGGGGCCGGGGCGCTCGGCAACGAAGTCATCAAGAACCTGACGCTGATGGGCGTCGGCCACCTGTTCATCGTGGACTTCGACAACATCGAGGCCGCCAATTTAAGCCGGTCGGTGCTCTTCCGTGAATCCGACAACAAACGCAGCAAGGCCGAGGTGGCCGCGGCGCGGGCGAAAGCCATCAACCCGGACGTGCACGTCCAGTACCTGAACGGCGATGTGACCACGGCCCTGGGATTGGGCATCTTCCGCCGCATGGACGCAGTCATCGGCTGCCTGGATAACCGCGAGGCACGCCTGGCGATCAACCGCTTCTGCTACTGGGTGAACAAGCCCTGGGTGGACGGCGCCATCCAGGAACTGCTCGGGCTGGTGCGCGTCTTCGTGCCCGGCCAGGGCGCTTGCTACGAATGCACCCTGACCGAGCAAGCCCTGCGCGACCTGTCGCTGCGTTATTCCTGCCCGCTGCTGGCGCGCCAGAACGTGCTGCTGGGCAAAGTGCCCACCACGCCGACCATCGCCTCCATCATCGGCGGGATGCAGTCGCAGGAAGCCCT
>JBFMCM010000331.1:0-3354 GCA_040754355.1 Chloroflexota bacterium
GAGGATGACGGTCTGGCCAGGGAAGTAATCCTCCAGCGTCTGCGCCAGTTTCTGGAACGAATCCACGTTGTGAGCCGAGTCGAAGATCACCGGCGGCTCGCGCCGGGCCACCTCGAAGCGGCACGGCCAGTTCACGGCGGCAAATCCCTTGCGGATGGCTTTGTCGCTGACATTCAGTCCGCTGGCGCGCAGGGCGGCGTAGGCGGTGGCTGCATTAACAACCTGATGTGCGCCGAGCAGAGGGATGCGGAGTATAACCGATTTTGGATTGTGGATTGAGGATTGTGGATTGAGGATTGTGAGGCTTTGGCCATCGAGGGAATGCTCCCGCGCTTTAATTTCCATGTCGCGCCCGACCAGGGTCAGGGGGGAGCCGCGCTCCGCCGAGATTCTTTCGAGCACGGCCAGCGCCTCGTCCGCTTGCGGGGCGGAGACCACCGGCACGCCGGGCTTGATGATGCCGGCCTTTTCCCCGGCGATGAGCGTAAGCGTGTTCCCCAGCACGGCCATGTGGTCGTAGGACAGGGAGGTGATGACCGAGACGCGCGGTGCGACGACATTGGTGGCGTCCAGCCGCCCGCCCAGCCCGACTTCGATCACCGCCGCGTCCACCTTCTGGCGGGCAAAGTACAGGAAGGCGAGGGCGGTGGTGATCTCGAAGGTGGTCAGTTTGGGGATCTGGGCCACGGACGGCTTCATCTCTTCCACCAGCCGGGCCAGTTCGTCGTGGGCGATAGGCTTGCCATCTATCTGAATGCGCTCGGCGAAATCCTGCAGGTGGGGAGAAATGTACAGCCCGGTCTTGTACCCGTTGGCGGACAACCCCCAAGCCATCAGCGCGGAGGTGGAACCCTTGCCCTTCGTCCCGGCCACGTGCAGGGTCGGGTAGGCGTCCTGTGGATTGCCCAGCCTCCCCATCAGGGCGAACATGCGCTCGAGTTTGAACTCAGCCTTGGCGAGTTCGGCGGCTTTTTTCAGGCTATAATCTATGAACGAATACAGGTAGTCGAGAGCCTGGTTGTAGGCAAGTTCGATGTCCATACGTGAAAACATTGTAAATCGTTATGCGTGATTCGTAAATTGTGATTTGGGAACTTGTTGGAATCCTTACACAACTGCTTGCTTTTCTTGACCTCCCCGTAATGAAAGACCGCCTGTTATGAGCCTAAAAGTCGAAGTGGTAAGAATATCAGGGATATGCAACGCTGCTCTTCAAAGAGGTGACACCTTTGTCGTGAGCGGCACGGATATTGTCCCACAAGGTCACAGCCGGGTTTGTTCCTTGCTGTGCGCTGCCATTATTCTAAATGCGGGTCGTTGCCGGTCGGAAAGCAGCCCGCTTTTTATCTCTTGTCCAGACCCGGGAACAGGGGATGGAGGCAATGTCATCGTCCGGCTGGAGGCGTATACGACGTGAACGGGATCCGCGTCAGACCTGTGGAGATACGTGGACACTGCCCGGCAGGGCTGACGCCCGAATCGGAGTTCCAGATTAATGGTATGAATCTTGTTCATGCCAATGATTTTCCGCTGTGCTTCCTTTCGTTCAGCCATTTGCCGCCCAGCGTCTGGCAGCTCCAAAGTGGAGAGCGTTTCTTTGCGCATGTCTCGTGCCCTGGTTGTACAACCCGCCTCGATGAGGAGAACCGTGTGATTTTTTTACTCGGACACGCCGATAAATGGGACCTCTGCCAGGTTATCTCCGAGTATCGCCGGATGATCCGTGAACACCCGGAATCGAAGAAAGCAAGACAACTGCGTCTGGAAGCCATGCAGGCCCAAGCCAACGGCGATTTTTTACTTGCTACTCGAAAGATGTTGGCTGCTGTGAGCACATTTCGGAAGGTAAAGTGATTGCCTGCTCACCCTCCCCCTGCGCCTCCCAAGGCTGTCTTGACATCCTGTTCAAAGAAATGTATACTTTGTACAAGTTATACGTTCTGTACAAAGGAGAAAGTATGGTAACGACAACAGTCAAAAGCGGTGAAGCGCGCATCAAATGGCGCGACCTGCTCGACCAGATACTGACAGGCAAAGGGGATATTTTAATTGAGCGTAACGGGAAAGGTGTGGCGGTTATGATCCCTGCCATGGATTATGAACAAATCCAAGATGTGCTCGAAGAACTGCGCGCTGCCCGTTCTGCAGCAGCCGCTTATGAGGAGTGGAAACGGAACCCATCTGTCGCCCGCCCTTGGGATGAGGTGGATGCCGAATTGGGCAAAGCCTGATGAGCGACGCGCGCTGGCAGGTCATCATCCACCGCAAGGCGGAGAAAATCCTCAAAAGGCTGGATGGAGATATCCTAGACCGTATCCGCCGGGCAATAGGCGGGCTGGCAACCGAGCCGCGTCCGGTTGGGGTCAAAAAACTCGCCGGGTATGACAACCTGTACCGTATCCGCGTGGGAGATTGGCGTATCATTTACGCCATCGAAGATGACCGGCTGATTATCCTCGTGCTTGGGATCTCGACGCGCGGCGAGGTGTACCGGGAATTTTGATGATCGGCCTGCTCACCCTCCACCTGCGCCTCCCCGGATGCGCCTCGCTGAAAGAAAAGCGCGGCCGGCTCAAGCCGCTGCTTCATCGCCTGCAGCGTGAGTTCAACGTCTCCGCGGCGGAGATGGATTTGCAGGACAAGTGGCAGGAGGCGGTGGTGGCCTGTGCCATGGTCGGCAACGACCGCGTCCACCTGGAACAGTCCCTGCAAGCGGTGAGACGGTGGGTCGAAAACAACTGGCCTGACGGGGCTGTGTTGGGCGATTCGCTTGAGTTTATCTAAACCTTATTGGAGACGAGAATGAAAATTATCGTTATGGGAACGGGCGGCGTTGGCGGATACTACGGCGGGCTGCTTGCCCATCACGGGCAGGAGGTCACCTTCATCGCCCGCGGGGCGCACTTGGAGGCCATCCGGCAAAACGGCTTGCAGGTGAAGAGCGTCCACGGCGATTTCACCATCCAACCCGCCCGGGCAACGGACAACCCGTCCGAGGCCGGACCTGCGGACCTGGTGCTGGTGTGCACCAAGACCTACTCCACCGAGGCTGCAACGCGGCTCATCCAGCCTATCGTCGGCCCGCAGACAATGGTCGTGAGCCTCCAAAATGGGATCGACGCGGCCGAGCGCATTGGGAACATCATCGGCATGGAACACATGCTGGGCGGCGCAACCTGGCTTTCCTCAGCGATCGAGGCGCCAGGAGTCATCCGCCAGGTCTCGCTGTTCCACCGGGTGGCCGTCGGCGAACTGGACGGGCGCATGACGCCGCGCCTCCAAGCCATTGCAGAGGCCTTCCAGCCAACCGGTGTGACCTTCGAAATGACTGAAGACATCGGTAAAATCCTGTGG
>JBFMCM010000332.1:0-3085 GCA_040754355.1 Chloroflexota bacterium
CCAGGCTTGGTGGTCAGGATATGAATATCACCTGAGGCAGCATCTACCCGATAAATATTGCCAATATCGGAAAACACAAACGATCCCTTCAAAACGTAGGGAGTGGGGGTAGGGGAATATGTTGATGTTAAAGTTGCCGTAGAAGTTGCTGTTTCCCAGGCAGGCGATACTGTAGCTGGGCTGGGCGTTTCCTCAACAGGGGTAGAAATTCGAGGCTGGCAACCTACTGCAATAAAGATAAATAGGAGAATTATTAATTTTCTTGTTGCAGAGTCTTTTTTCATTTCTTTTTCACCTCTATCCGGCGAGGGTCTGACCTTGCCGGGACTTGACCGCAGGTCTCCTTAGCTCTATTCGTCGTTTGAGACTTGCGGTCCGTTTGGTTGCAGGGTCGGGAAACCCTGCAACAACAAGTTTTTATTTCTTGACGAGTTATTTAGTCAACCCGCGTGCTGATAATCGCTTTTCTCCCCACTCAGCCTGGGTTTCCGGGATGGGCAGTATCTCCTCTTCCGGGCGGCGTTTCAACTTAAGCGCATCAATTGGACATGCAAGGACACAAACTCCGCAGCCTGCACAGCGGATAGAATTCACCTCCACAACCATCCCCATGGTCAAGGCGTCGAACTGGCAATAACCCAGGCAGTTCCCGCAGGCATTGCAGAGAGTTTCCTCGACGGAATTAACAAATGCCGAGCGGGCAACGATATTGGCCATTCCCAGGCTTGCCACACCGCGCAGAATTCCACACGAACAGGTACAGCAATTACAGATGTAATGAATCCTGCTCTTGTTATTGCTGACCGTGTGCACCAAACCTGCTTCGGCAGCGCGTTTCAATGTAGCCAGAGATTCCTCCAGGCTGACAGCATGAATAGTCGGATTGTTGTCAAATGCACCCGGTTGCTCGCTCAATGCCATGCAGACATCCACCGGATGACCACAAGCCTGCCCGATCAGGGCTTTTTGCTTGCGGCAGATGCAGTCCAGAACGCCCCAGGCTTGCGATGTCCTGACCAACCCTGAGACGCTTTCGTATGGCAGGACCTCCATGCTGTTGCGTATACTTTCGTTCACGGGGATGACGCGGTGGAAAGGTGGTTTCATCCTCAGCGCCTCGCCGAAAGCCCGCTGGAAATAATCCTCCACCAGCCGGGCGAGTTCTTCATCAATGCTATCCACCTGCATTTCGTAGATTCCAACGACGAAAGGCATTAATCCAAAGCCCAGACCGCCTTCTGTCCGGCCGCTGTTGATCAAGCCCTTTCTCGCCATGTTCTTCAATTGTTGGCGTAAGTCCCCTGCCGCGTGGCCGGTGCGGGCAGAGATGGCGTCCACCGTTTCCAGGTCCGCGGTGAGAAGGACGGCGAGTTCGGCTTCTTCAGGGGTGAAGAGTTTTTCCAACAGGCGCAATTCGGACCCATCGCCCGTGGACGGGAATCCGTTCGGCAGGGAGTCCAAGGTCTGGGCGAGTCGCTGATAGATGTTCATGTTCATCAACACTCCTTTCTATTTCGTCAATACTCATTCCTTCCCGGCTATTTTGTCCTTTCCTGCAACGCCACAAATCCCAGCGCAGGAGTTGCATCTCCTTGCCTCCCTGTATTCCAGGTGATGATGAGTTCCTTCTTTGCCCGCGTGATGCCCACATACAACAACCGCAGGCGCTCCTTGACGTAATCCAGCCGGGCAGTTTGTGTGGCCGCGCCTTCAGCATACCAGTCGTATTCACCGGAGGAGAGGGCGGCTTCCAGTTGGGCCAGCGCCTCGGCCTCCAGGTTCAGGCTGTCCCGGATGAACCACTTTTCGGAAATGTACCGGTCGTTCGGCTGGAGCGACGGGAAATCGTAATTGTTGACCGAGAGCATGTACACCCGGTCCCACTCCAGCCCCTTGGCTTTGTGCATGGTCGTCACCACCACCTTGCCGCGGTGCTGCTGCGGGTCGAAGCCGGAGTCGTCGGACGAGAAACCGATGAAGCGGCGCTCGTTGCGGGCGATGACGCCCAGTTCGCCGGTCAGTTCGGGCAGACGCCAGTCGGCGTGGTCGTCGGCCGCCTGGCGCAGCACCAGGGCCAATTTGTGCGCCAGTGCCAGGTCGGCGGGTTCGGTGAAGAGTTCATGCGCCAGGGTCAGGATCATCTGGTCAATGGGGAGCAGGGTCGTACCCTGCCAGCGTCGGAAGACGTCCCGGAAGGATTCCAATTCACTGATTACCTCCTCGGGTGTATCGGACCCGGAACCTGCCAGCCCATCCCTCACCCCTGGCCCCTCTCCCGGTGGGAGAGGGGAAGGGGTGAGGGGGAACAGATACTGCTCGACTTCACTTATCTTGCGCAGAATCCCCGCAACCTGGCTGTACAACTCCTTTTGGCTTTCCTCCTCGCGCCAGTCCCTGCGCCAGACCTGGTAAGCCTTGGCCAGTTTCCCCGCCGAGGATGGGTCGGAAAGATAATTCAGGACATTTCCCAGCACGCCGGCCGCGGCGCGCGTAGTGGAGGTGCTGCTCAAGAACTCGACATATTCAATTTTGCTCTTCTTGAGCGCTTCGATGACTTCCACGCCGCGCGCGTTGCGCGGCACCAGGATGGCGACAGTCCAATCGGCGTGATCGGGCAGCCACTTTTCGAGTGACTTGACCACTGCGTCCACTTCTTCTTCGGGCTTGTGTTTCTTGCGGACAAGTTTGACGCCTTGCGGGTCATCCGGCGGATTGGGCTGGGGGTCGTCGGGCGGGGCCGGGCGGATGAAGGGCACGGTCAGGGCGCTGCGGGCGTCCGGTTCAGGATGCTCGTCGTTCACCCACTGGATGAGTCGATTTGCCAGGTCAATGATGGAGGGCTGGCAGCGGCCGGAATCAGGGAGTTCCCGATATTCGACGCCCGGCTCCCGGATGAAACGCAGCAAATGCTCCGGGCTGGCGGTGGTGAAGGTTTCAAAGATAGCCTGGTTGGGGTCGCCGACGCGCACCCAATTCCCCTGCGGACCAGCCAGTAAGCGCAGGATGTCCTCCTGGATGCGGGAGGAGTCTTGGGCCTCGTCTTCGAGGATGTAAGGGAAGCGGTTTTGCAAGCGGGCGAGGTATT
>JBFMCM010000333.1:0-5688 GCA_040754355.1 Chloroflexota bacterium
GTGGTAGGGTTTCTCACGGCGATTCGGGTTGTTGGTCAGCGCCAGGACGGTCTTGATGACATAGGTGTCCGGGTCATCGTCTTCCGGCGGCAGGACGATGATGGATTTGGCCGTATGGGGCGAACCGATTTCCAGGTCCGTCAGGTCAATCGGCGAACCGGAGCGGCAGATGACCTTCGTCCTGCCCACCGTTTCGACGCGCGTGCGAATCTCATCTTCCATCTCCACCTTGTCCTTGTCAGCCAGAACGACGATGCGGGCATTCCTGATATTCTCATTGGCGACCATCAGTTCCGACAGGATGGTGAAGACCTGCGCCGACCAGCCCAGGATGAGCGTGTGCCCGCTTTCCAGCACCTGCGAGCGGCCTTTGCGCAGTTCATCCAATTTTCCTTCCACGCCTGCCGTCAGCACACCAATGAGCGTGCTGACGATGAAGATGCCGCCCAGCGTGACGCCCAGCATGATCAGGCGGAAGCCCCATCCGGCATCCCCGCCCATCGTCCCGGCATCCAGGGTGCGCATCAGGCTGAGCCAGACCGCCTCGATAAAACTCGGGGGATTGCTGCCCTCGGGCGCGAGCAGTCGGCCGCCGATTGCGATGATTAAACCTGCCGCGGCGATCAGCAGGAGCGAAACGAATGCCAGCCCGCCGATCAGGGCAACCGTACCACGCGACATATAATTGTCGAAAAAATACTGGAAACGCTGTTGGAGCGAAGGCTTCTGGGTCATGTTCTTCTCCGGATAGATGATAGCGTATTATAGATTTGTTTCATTTTCTTGCCAACTGGAATTGACCTCCGGCTTGCTTTTGTCTATACTTATAGTTGGAATGCGGACTTCGCGCAGCACCCTTTAGGGTTAGTCCGCTGAAATTAAGCAGACTGAAGTCTGCGCTCCAATAGCCAAGAAGGAGTTTCCCATGACCACTCTCACCTGGTACGGACACGCCACCCTCGGTCTCGAGACCGCAGGCCATCACATCCTGATTGACCCATTCTTCAGCGGCAACCCCTCCGCCCCAATCGGTCCCGATAGGGTCACGGCGGATTTCATCCTCGTCACCCACGGCCACGGCGACCACATCGGCGACACGCTGGAGATCGCCCGGCGCACCGGCGCGCTGGTTATCAGCAACCACGAGATCGCCGGCTGGCTGGGGAACAAGGGCATCAATGCCCACGGCCAGCATCTCGGCGGCGGCTACAAACATCCCTTTGGCTACCTCAAACTGACCCTGGCCCTGCACGGTTCCGCCTTGCCCGACGGCTCCAATGGCGGCAACCCAGCCGGGCTTTTGCTCACCACGAACGACGGCAAGAAACTCTATTTTGCCGGGGACACCGGCCTCTTCGGCGACATGAAACTCATCGGCGAGGAAGGCTTGGATTTGGCTGTTATTCCCATCGGCGACAACTACACCATGGGCCCCGACGACGCCCTGCGGGCCGTCAAATTGCTCATCCCGAAGGTCGTCATCCCGATCCACTTCGGGACCTGGGGCCTGATCGCCCAGGATCCGGCAGCCTGGGCAGCCCGCGTCGAAAAAGAGACCACCGCAAAGGCAGTGGTCTTGAAACCGGGCGAATCGTACGAGTTATAGGGTATCGGTTGAAGACTCATGTTCAAAAAGAGAGATGATGTGTCGCTGCGAGGAGGGTTGAGTAGGCCGAAGGCCGTATCGAAACCCGACGCCTGCCCTGAGTTTATCGAAGGGAAGCAGTCCCCAAACCAGCGAGGGGATTGCTTCGCTCGCTGGAGTACGCTCGCTCGCAACGACAATCACTCCTTTAGTGGTTGGCCTCGGTTGAAAGCAGAAGGTTGATAGTTTTGGGAAACTATCAACCTTCTACTTGAAATTACATCTGTCTTCCCGCTTTCCTCAGTACAAACAGTGCATCCGCGGTGACGAATGGATTCATCTTCACCTTGCTCGTCCCGCCCCAACTGACCGGGGAATACCCGCTCAACTGCGGGCGCGTGGTGCGGGCGTAGGTCTTCTCGGCCGGGAAGCCGCCATCCGGAAGGCGTTTCGATTCGAGCAAGTCCAGCGCATCCTTGCAGCGCGGATCGGCAATGAATCCAGCCTCGGCCATGACCTTCAGACCAAAGAGGATGTTGTAATGCCAGTAGGGAGGATAACAAAGGAGAGTGAAATGCTTGTCCATCACCTCCCCATCTTGAATGCGTTTGAATAAGCGGCGTTTCAGGAATACCTCTGCGGCGCTCTCAGCGGCACTTTTAACCTTCGCATTGCCCGAGACCGCCGCGTACAAGGTCAGCGCGCGCAAGGGAATGAGTGTTTCCATGAAGGACGAGGTGTCCGCTTCGGGACGTTTGTCGCAGTTCCAGCCGCCGTCCGGCCACTGCCATTTTAGCAGACGGCTGACCAGTTCCTCGGTGCGCGCCTCTGCAAAACCCAGCCGCAGCGAGGACCAAATCGCGTTGCCCTCCTGCGAGGCGCAGCGGCGCGTCCGCCCGGCAACCTGGCGAATGTATTTCTGATGGGACGGACTCAGCCAGGCCCTGAAGGTGGCGTCCATCAGCGGGCGCAGGGACTCCTCGCCCGGCGGGACGCCCAGGTCAGCCAACAGGGACAGGGTCCAGTGCGCGCCGTCCCACTTTTTGTAAGGGTGGCCGGTCGTGTGGCAGTTTTCGACCAGTGTCGTGACAAGGGGCGAATGGCGTGTGGCTTGCGCGGCTTCTTTCGCATCGGGAGAATCCGGTGCATGTCCAAGAATATCCACAGTCACCTTCCAGGCCAGGGCGGGTTCGGATTTCAAGTGCTCAAGAGGCGGATTCATACAATTTCACTCCAGTTGTATCCACCACCGTCAGCATCTCGCGGACGGTCTTTCCCAGCCGCGGATGGTGAAGGTTGGGCGCGATGTCGTTCAGCGGTACGAGGACGAAGGCGCGTTCGTGCAGGCGCGGGTGGGGGAGGGTCAGTTGAGGGGTGTCGAGGACCAGGTCGGCGTAGAACAAGATGTCAATATCAATCAGCCGCGGCCCGTAGCGGACGGATGGGACGCGTCCCAGTTCACCCTCGAGTTGTTTCAGGCGCTTCAGCAATCCCAGCGGCGGGAGGCGCGTCTCACCTTTGAGGGCCATGTTCAGAAAGTTTGGCTGGCCGGTCACGCCCCAGGGCGGCGTCGCGTAGACCGGCGACTCGGCCAGCACAGTCACGGCGGGAGGCAAGGACTGGATGGCGCGGCGCAGGTTCGCGGTCCGCTCGCCGAGGTTGGTACCGAGGGCAAGGTAAACGATTCGGGACGGCATTTTACTTCTTGACCGAGTACCGCATCTCGGCTTCCCCCACATTCCCGGCCCGATCCGTCGCCGTTACGCGCAGCACGTGCTCCCCCATCTCGGCCTGCCAGAGGACGCCGAACGGCGCGGCGGAAATGCTTCCCATCTCCTCGCCATCCACGTAGAAAACGACCTCGGTCAGGAAGGCATCCTGCACCTGCGCCTGGAGGGCGACTTGCGGCTCCTCGGCCAGGCTCAACTCCTGCCCGTCCAGCGGGTACGTGATGACCACTTCCGGCGGCGTGTTGTCCAGCGTCACCTGCACCAGCGCTTCGTCCACTCGATTCTCGCTGCGCACCACCATCAGACGTACGACGTACAGCCCGTCCAGGCCGGTGGTATCCCAATTGGCCAGCAGGCCTTCGGTCACCGGAGTGGTGGCGTCGCCGACGAACAACGTCCAGGTCTGCGGATCCAGCCCCGCCCCGTATTCCAGCCGGTACGAGACGAAGTCCGCCCCCGCCGCCGTGCCGCGGATCTCCACAATCCCATGTTCATCAGAAAACATAACCGGTGTAGTGATGTGGGCCTCTGCCAAAATCTCCGGAGTTTGATAGGTATCGTACGTGGAAGGCGGCGTATCCAGGCCGGCTGCGGCAGCCCACGCCCGCGCCTCGGGCGGCACCACCATATACACCCGGCTCTCCACCAGTTCTGCCGGCGTGAAGACCGTGGCCAGCAGGCCGGTCTCGAGGTTGATCTCGAATGCCTGGTAGAGCGTGTCGTAGTGCATCGGCTGGCGGCCTTCCAGGAAAACCTCATCCACCACGTTGGGACAGGCTTCGGTGGGCAGCAGGCCGGATGGGTCGCAGACCTTTAGCATGACGACTCCGGCCGGCATTTCCCAGCCCGCCGACGGGAAATCCCGGAGGGCATATTGAATCAGCGCGCTCCACAAACCGTCCGCAGCGGGGCGGGACCCGGAGCCTGCCCCTGCCAAATAGACGGCGGCGGCACGCTGGGGCGTGTATCCCACGGTCCAGGCCGCCTGGCCATCCAGCGTGGATGAAGCCTTGACCGCCGCCGGGCGGCCAATGTCCAGCAAATCGGCGCGTCCTGATTCGTCGCTCAGCACATGATTCATCAGGTAAGCCAACTGCGGGCTGACGACCGAGCGCCTCTCCGGCGAGGACCAGTCCAGCCAGGGATCGCCGTCCGCCGCGGTGACTTGCAAAATGGCAGACGGACCTAAACCTGAAGAGTTCACTTGCTGGCCGGATTGCGTTCCTTCGGCTGCAAAGATGGCATATGCAGAGGCCAGGTCGAAGGGGGAGACCGAAAAATCTTCTGCTAACAGGTCAATGGAGGGTAAATCCAGCCCAAAGGAGGCCGCCGTCTGGCGGATGCTTGCCGCCCCCATCTGGCCGAGGACGGTTTCAGCCGGCGGGAGGATGTCATTGAGCAGGGCCGTGCGCAGCCTCACCGGTCCCTGGTAAACCTGCCCCAGGACGGGTTCAGCGCCGGGCAAATCCCAGGCCAGGCTGGCAGGATTGAGGCCGCGTGCAAAACCTGTCAGGTAGATGAACGGCGTGATGGTCGTCCCGGCCAATTGCGGGGAAACATCCCCAACTGCAGCCAGCACCTGACCCGTGGACGGGTCGAGGAGGGTTGCCCCGGCGGTTGTCGCGGAGAAGGTCTCCGTCAAATCGGGCAGGAGGGCCGCCGACTCGCAGGTCGAGCCGTCCGAGGCGGGCAGGCCGCCCGAGCCCCTGGCCAGGCGGGATAACTGGTTGCGCAAGGCGCAGTCAGCCTGGAGTTGCAGGTCGTAATCCAGGCTGGTGCGGACGACCGCGCCGCCGCGTTCCACACGCCCCGCGCCGAGGGCTGCGTCCAGTTGGCGCAGGAGATAGTCAACGAACTGAGGGGAAATACTCTGGTCGGCAATCAGATAGTCGCTGGCTGGAGCAGGCAAGACCACCGGTGGGTCGTTGACCGCCTGGTTGGCCTCCTCGGGCGTGATCCAACCGAGCGACAGCATAACGCGTAATGCTTCCAGCCGGTCCGCCTCGGCGGCCTGGGGGGCATCGAAAGGGTTGAGGGCGGGGGCCTGCCCCACGGCTGCCAGCAGGGCGGCTTCGCTCAAGGTCAACTCGGCGGCTGATTTTCCAAGATAAAGCCGGGCGGCGGCTTCGGCACCGTAGGCATAGTGACCGTAGTCCGCGCTGTTGAGATACCACTCGATGACCCGCTCTTGCCCATAACGGGCCGTGACCTGCGCCGCCAGCAGGCGTTCGTGGATGGCGCGCAGGGAGGTGGGTGGCTCGTCTGTCAGCAGCAGGTCGGAGACCAGTCGCTGGGCCAGGGTGGGGTGGGAATCGGTGTCCTGCCAGCCTGCTACCACATAGCCGGGCGAGTCCCAGAAATCGGGCTGGAGGA
>JBFMCM010000334.1:0-2286 GCA_040754355.1 Chloroflexota bacterium
ATCTATTACCAGGCAGATGTTCAACGGAGGAGCGGTTGGCTGATGCGCGTCGGCATTTGGCGAGAATTCCAGGAACGCATACACCAACTGAGGTTCATCCAGTTGAAGCAGGTTGTTCCGGCTGAACAGGATGCGCTGCTCGACTGGCAAGAGGGGCGTCTTTTCTGGAGGCAGGGTAAGATCATACTTCGCACGCTTCTTTGGATTGGACAGAACCTCGTAGGCTTCCTGGACGCCTATGAATAACTCGGTCTCGCCAATGGCAACATTCTTATCGGGGTGCAATCGCCGGGCAGCCTCGAAATATGCCTGGCGGATCTCTTCCGCCGTGGCATCACGCTCAACACCAAGTAGGGAATAATAATCTTCTTTCTTAGCCATTAGCCGAGTAGTTGCACCAGAATCATGCTGATATTGTCCGGTCCTCCGGCATTGTTCGCGGCTGTTACCATGCCCTGACAAGCATTGTGCAGGTTTGGTGCTTCCTGGATGATTTTGAACAGGTGATCATCGGGCACAACACTCCACAAACCGTCGCTGCACAGGAGCAGATAACCGGGTTGCGGGAACGGCGTCGTGAATACATCCGCCTCCAGGGACTCCCCCTGCCCGATTGCCCGGTAAAGGACATTACGCTGGGGGTGGGCCACGGCTTCATCCGATGAAATCTGTCCGAGTTCCTCCAGGCGCTTTACGAGTGAGTGATCGCGAGTGATCGGATCCATGCGGCCATCCGGCCGGACCGCGTAGGCGCGGCTATCGCCCACGTGACCGATTGTAACCTGCTGACCGAGAACCAGAGCCGCTGTCAGAGTCGTGCCCGAACCGGGGACTGCCTGCGTCACCGCCCGCTGGGCCTCCTGGATGGCCGTCCGCATCAGGTCCTGGAGCGGTTCGTCTATACCGTTCGCCGGATTCACCAGGTACGGGTGGAACCGCTTAAGCAGGTATCCCGCCATACTCCGCACCGCAGAAGAACTGGCAACTTCACCATATTGGTGGCCTCCCATCCCGTCGGCAACAACGAATAAACCAAATGGGTAGTTATTTCCCTCCCCACCCACTGCCATGCTGAATGCGAGGACGGAATCCTCGTTGTGATCTCGCTGTTTGCCAACCGACTGGCCGCAGCCAAAAACCAATTGCTGAGGTTCGACGCGTGGAATGCGGGGTTGTGCGCCTGACATTTGCTCGTCGTTCAGGGGAACAGTATTGACATCCTTCTGGCCCGTAAAGGGTCTGGTCTTTTTGCTGCGAAACCAATCTAAGATCTTTTTCACACGATACTCCTTCTGGATTCTTTTCAGGCAAGCAAAGCGTACAAAAGGTGGTCGGTGGAGCCTACATACACAATATCATCATAAACAAGCGGAGCACCCGTGATGGCGCCTTTCGTGGTAAATTTCCAGCGCAGGTGACCAGTGCGGTATTCCAGGCAATACAGGTTGCCGTCTGCCGACCCACAATAAAGGGCATCCTTGTAAATGACTGGCGAACCGCTGACCTGGTGATCCGTCTTGAAACGCCAGATTTCTTTTGCCGTCCGGGCATCTACAGCATAAATATTCCCGTCCGCAGAGCCGGTAAAGATGATCCCGTCACTTAGATAAGGCGAGGAGACAGACCCTTTCCCCATGCGGTAACGCCAGATTACCCAGCCGGATCGGGCATCTAATGCATAGATGCTCGTATCCAGAGAACAAAAATAGGTAATCCCATCCGCCACCCACGGGGAGGAGGTCACTGCCATCTTGGCCTTGAAATGCCATCGCACTTCGCCGCGGAAATCGAGTGCATAGAACTCGCCGGTTTCACAGCCGATATAAACCAAATCATTGGCCACAAAAGGTGTGGAGCGGATTGGAGAAGCGGCTTCATATCGCCAGGCTGCTCTGCCACTAATCAGGTTGACGGCATGAAGTTTTTGGTCATCCGAGCCAAAAAATACGTGACCCTCAGCGATGCGCGGCGACGAGCGGACACATCCCTCTGTGAAATAAGTCCAGACCACCTTTCCTGTCCGGCTGCTGATTACATGAAGGCGTTGATCTTCAGAGCCGATATAAATATCGCTTTCGTACACAGCCGGGCGCGTAACCACCCCGGCATCCGTGGCATATTTCCAATTCAACTTGCCATCACCCGCTTGAAGGGAATACACATTGTGGTCATATGAGCCAATCAAAACATTGTTCTCATAGTATATAGGTGCGCCGCGGATTTCATCCTCGCACTGGAAAGTCCATAAGGGCTTGATCCCCTCGCTGGACCGAACGGAAGTGGTCG
>JBFMCM010000335.1:0-7603 GCA_040754355.1 Chloroflexota bacterium
ATATATATCACTTTCAAAATGCCCGATAAATTCGCCTACTCCATGATCTGCCTCCTGGCTGGCTTCATGTTGTCGCAGATTGGCATCTACTTCGGCAACCGCTGGGGACGCTCGCCGCGCCCGGACGAGATCATCAACAAGAACATGAAGGGCATGGGACGCGAGTACACCGCCTACCACTACGTCACCCCGGCCTCGCACCTGCTCATTGGCCCAGCCGGCGCGTGGACCATCCTGCCGCTCTATCAGGGCGGGAAGATCATCTATGACGGCAAACGCTGGCGCACCAAGGGCGGCGGTTTCGCCCGTTCCTACCTGCGCATCTTCGGGCAGGAAAGCATCGGCCGCCCAGACCTGGAAGCCGCGGCCGAGATCAAGTCGGTCACACAGCACCTGACGCGTCTCCTGCCCGAAGGGACGCAACTCCCCGAAGTGCGCGCCGCCCTGCTCTTCACCGACCCGAGAGCAGAACTTGATGTAGCGAATGCTCCCCTCCCGGCCATGGCACCCAAAGACCTGAAAGACTTCCTCAAAGCCCAGGCGAAGGCGAAACCCATGCCTTCCCTGCTGCTCGACACCGTCCGCAAGGCGCTGCCGCAGCCGGAAAGGGAAGAGGATTAAACTCTGTTTACGCCCCACCTCCGTCCCCTCCCCGATTCGGGGAGGGGAGTTTTGAGCGAAAACTTGGGTTTATGATACACTTGTTCTATGCCTTCCATCGTTGCCCTGGATATTGAGACCACCGGCCTTGATTCCAAAACGGACGCCATCATCGAGATCGGGGCGCGCCGTTTCGAGGGTCACCGCCTCGAGGACGAGTTCACCACCCTCGTCAACCCCAACCGCCACATCCCGGAATTCATCACCGGCCTGACCGGCATTGACGATGCCATGGTCCGCCAGGCGCCGCGCATCCGCGAGGTGCTGGATGAACTGGCAGCCTTCATCGGCGACTCGCCCATCCTGGGGCACAACATCAAATTCGACCTGTCCTTCTTCGAGAAATATCACCTCTTCGAACTCAACGAGCGGATTGATACCTATGAAATGGCTGCCGTGCTGATGCCCACAGCCAGCCGTTACAACCTCGGCGCACTGGGCAAGCAACTCGGCATCCCGCTCCCCGCCACCCACCGCGCCCTGGATGATGCGCGCGTCACTGCGGCAGCCTTCCAGAAACTCTACATGCTGGCGCGCGAACTGCCGCTCGAACTCCTGGCCGAGATCGTCCGCCACGCCGAACCCATCGAGTGGGACGGGGCCTGGGCATTCCAGCAAGCCCTGCGGGCCAGGACGCGCGAGAGTGTCAAAGCCAAGGCTGTGCGCGGCGAACAGGACTCGGGTCCGTTGTTTGCTCCGGCGGAGGAGAGGAAAAAGCGCAAGGGTCCCACGCTCCAGGTCCCGGACGAACCGCTGCCGATCGACGCGGAAGAGGCCGCCTCCGCCCTCGAATACGGCGGGCCGTTCTCCCAATATTTCGAGGCTTATGAGCACCGTCCTGAACAAGTAGAGATGCTGCGGGCGGTCGCCAATGCCCTGTCCATCGGCCAGCATCTGATGGTCGAGGCCGGGACCGGGGTCGGTAAATCGTTCGCCTACCTCGTCCCCGCGGCGATGTTCGCCCTGCAAAATAACACCCGCGTAGTCGTTTCAACGAACACGATCAACTTGCAGGACCAACTCATCAAGAAGGACATCCCCGACCTGTGCTCGGCGCTCGGCCTGGACCTGCGGGCTGCGGTGCTGAAAGGCCGTTCGAACTACCTGTGCCCGCGCCGCTTCGAGTTGATGCGCCGCCGCGGCCCGGCCAACACCGATGAACTGCGCGTGCTGTCGAAGGTGCTGGTCTGGCTGCTGGAGGATGCCAGCGGGGACCGCACCGAGATCAACCTGACCGGCCCAAACGAACGCGACGTTTGGGTGCACATGTCCGCCGAGGACGACGCCTGCACCAGTGAGGTCTGCCTGGAACGCCAGGGCGGTGCCTGCCCGTTCTTCCGCGCCAAACAGGCCGCACTGAACGCCCACATCCTGGTGGTCAACCACGCCTTGCTGCTAACCGACGTGGCGGTCGGCAACCGCGTCCTGCCCGATTACCAGCACGTCATCATTGACGAAGGCCATCACCTCGAGGCCGCCACCACCGGGGCGCTCAGTTTCCGGCTGACGCAATGGGATATGGAACGCCTCATTCGCGAGGCGGGCGGCACGACCTCCGGCGTCTTCGGCCAACTCCTCTCGGCGGCCCGCGACAACGTCCGCCCCTCCGACTTCGCCCTGCTCAATCAGAAAGTCGAACGCGCCACCGACCTGGCCTGGCGTTTGCAGGAACAGGCGCGCCTGTTCTTCGACGCCCTGACCGAGTTCGTCGCCTACCAGCGCGAAGGCCAGCCGCCTAGCACCTACGCCTGGCAGGAACGCATCCTGCCGGCCAGCCGCGTCCAGCCCGGCTGGGACGGGGTGGAGGCAGCCTGGGGCGCGGCCGCCGAGACCCTCAACCTGCTGGTCAAACTGACCGGCGAACTCCAGAAAGGCGCGGCCGACCTGTACGCGGATGGCGCCGAGTCGCTCGAGGATGTCATCAGCAACCTGGGCAACCTCTTTCGCCGCCTGAGCGAGGCCGAAAACATGGTCGGCTCGATGATCTTCGAACCGGCCAAGGACTACGTCTATTGGGTGGAGGTCAACCCGAACAACAACCGCCTGGCGCTGAACGCCGCGCCGGTGCGCATCGGTCCGCTGGTGGAAAAATATCTCTGGCACGAGAAACGCTCCGTCATCCTCACCTCGGCCACCATCACCACCCGCGGCGAATTCGGTTACATGCGCAACGTCCTCTCCGCGGACGAGGCGGACGAACTGGCGCTCGGCTCGCCCTTCGACTACCAGAACGCCGCCCTGCTTTACATCGCCAACGACATTGCCGAACCGCATACCCACGAGTACCAGCAGCAGGTGGACCGGGCTCTCATCAACCTGTGCATTGCCAGCGGCGGCCGGACCCTGGTCCTGTTCACATCCTACGCCCAACTGAAGCGCACCGCCCGTGCCGTCACCGGTCCCCTCGCCCAGCTGGATATCGTCGTCTACGAACAGGGGGAAGGCGCTTCGGCCAACACCCTGCTCGAATCGTTCAAGAGCACCGACCGGGCCGTCCTGCTGGGGACGCGTTCCTTCTGGGAGGGCGTGGACGTACCCGGCGAGGCGCTTTCCGTGCTGGTGATCGTCAAATTGCCCTTCGCCGTCCCGACCGACCCGCTGGTGGCGGCCCGCTCCGAGACCTACGAGGACCCCTTCAATGAGTACCACCTGCCCGAGGCCGTGCTGCGCTTCCGCCAGGGCTTCGGTCGCCTCATCCGCACCCAATCGGACCGCGGTGTAGTCGCCATCCTCGACCGGCGTGTGCTGACCAAGGCCTACGGGCGGGCCTTCGTCGAGTCCCTGCCGGAGTGCACCCGGCGCATCAGTTCGCTGGCCGAGTTGCCGA
Organism: Chloroflexota bacterium; assembly: GCA_040754355.1. Taxonomy (GTDB): domain Bacteria; phylum Chloroflexota; class Anaerolineae; order Anaerolineales; family Villigracilaceae; genus UBA877. The sequence continues at coordinate 3,488 of JBFMCM010000335.1, forward strand.
AGGCTGCGGCGAAGTGGCTGGGATTGTAAATAGACATGGCTAGGTTGAAATCCCTTTTTGTTCGGCATATCGCCATCCCGCAAGACCACGGCTCCTGGGTGTTCATCCTCAGCCCTCTGATCATCGGCATCTTCGCGGGGGGAGATTTCACACTGGCCTCGTTCTTCCTCGTTCTCGCTGCCATGGCCGTCTTCATGATCCGCCAGCCGGTGACCGTGGCGGTCAAAGCCTACAGCGGGCGGCGTCCGCGCACGGACCTGCCGGCGGCGCGGTTTTGGATTCTGGTTTACAGCGCGGTCGCGCTGGCCGCCTTGACCGGCCTGATCCTGCAAGGTTTCCTGGATATTCTTTACCTGGCCGTTCCGGGCGCGCCGGTCTTCGCCTGGCACCTGTACCTGGTCAACCGCCGCGCCGAGCGGAAACAGGCCGGGGTGGAGATCCTGGCGACCGGCGTCCTGGCGCTGGCTGCCCCGGCCGCCTACTGGGTCGGGAAGGGAGTCTACGACCCGCTCGGCTGGGCGCTCTGGCTGCTGACCTGGCTGCAATCGGCGGCTTCCATCGTCCATGCGTATCTGAGGCTCGAACAGCGCGGCCTGCCCGAGGTCCCGCTCCGCCCCGTCCGCTGGCAGATGGGGCGCCGCGCCCTGCTGTATACAACATTCAATCTCATCCTGTCCCTCATCACTGGCTTAGCGGGATTCCTGCCGCGCTTCATCTTCGTTCCCTTCCTGCTGCAATGGCTGGAAACCCTCTGGGGTATTACTCAGCCAGCGGTTGGCGTCAAGCCGACGCGCATCGGGCTGCGTCAGTTGCTGGTCAGCACGTTATTCACCATCCTCTTCGTCCTGTTCTGGAGGTAATTATGGATTCGCTCAAATGGGAAAAAGTGGCCGAAGTGCAAGGGCGACTCGACGCCGACCTGGTGGAGAGTTACCTGGAAGCCAACGGGGTGGACGTGGAACTCATCCAGGAAGCCCTCGGGCATTCCGTCATTCCGCTCACCGTTGACGGCCTTGGCCGGGTGCAGGTATTCGTGCCGAAGGAAAAAGTCAAGGAGGCTCGCGATCTCTTGAAGATCTTTCCCGATGTGACCTTTCTGGAGTGACGAAACATGAAAAATGCTATCCTCCTCGCCACTGCCAACGGGATGGGAAAAGGACCGGAAGAACTACAACTTAGGCTGGCGCGGAAATACTTCGAACTCCTGGTGTTACAGGAGCCGTTGCCTGCGGCGGTTTGTTTTTACTCCGACGGTGTGAAACTGGTCGTGGAAGGTTCCCCCATTCTGGAGCAATTGCACGCCCTGGAAGCAAAGAGCGTGCGGTTGATTATCTGTTCCACCTGCCTGGATTACTATCAGCTGACAGAAAAGGTTCGGGCAGGAATCATAGGCGGAATGGGAGACATTCTCGAGGCACAGGTGCGCGCTGAGAAGGTAATCAGTCTGTAATTCCCCATTTCAAAGAAAACTGGACTGGCCTCTGAGAAGATGCCAGTCCAGTTTTATTGCCCTATTTCTGGTTCTTGATATAGGCCGAGTAGCCGACGTAAACCAACACGCACAGCACCAGATCGGCCACCAGGATGAGCCAGGCTTGTGCAAACACCTGCCCGATGGCATCCAAGGCGCTGGTGCTTGCCGGGTAGATGGGCAGCCACAAGACGGCGAAGGTGACTGCGAAGACGGTAGCGAAAATGGCGATTGTCCAGGTAGCCATCTTCTTCAGTTTCTTGTTCTTTTCTTCCATGGGATCCTCCTGTTAGATTTACACCATTCTAGCATAAAGTACGCACGATGATTAATTACATTTGGCTTTCACTTTTCGGCCACCACCCGGACATTGGCCTCTTCGAATTCAATCCGGACCTTTATGCCTGACTTGGATAAAAGTTCAGCAATCTTCTCCCCGGACAAAATGCGACTGCGCATGAGGAGGAATTTCTCCGCCAGGGCGACCAGCCGCACAGCAAATCTGTGGATATCCGGCTCGATGATGACCAGCCGTCCGCCCGGCTTGAGCGTCCGGGAAAGTTCGGCCAGGGCGAGTTCCTGGCTGTGGACGTGGTGAAGCGCGTCGAGCATGACGATCCGGTCGAAGGTCCCGGAAGCGAAAGGCAGGGATTCAGCCGGGGCGTGAACACAGTCCAGATCTTTCTCCCGTGCATACCTCATCATTCCTCGCGAAACATCGGCCACCACCACCCCGCCGACGAAGGCCCGTAAACCGGCTGCCACGCGCCCGGTCCCGCCGCCCGCATCGAGTAAAAGGCCATCCTCCGGTAATTCGAGGCAGCGCAACAATGCCTGGCTGGGCGTGAAGCGGGTCGTTTTATCATAAAATCCCGCGATCAGATTGAAATGCTCGTTGGACACGTTATTCCCCGACTGTGATGTAGTCTTTGATCTTGTCGTAGGTCGCTGGGCCAATGCCGGGTACGTTCTGGATCTCCTGTATGCTGGCAAAGTGGCCATGTTCCAGCCTGTAGTCCAAGATTGCCTGGGCAGTGGTTGGACCGATGCCAGGAAGGGCATCCAATTCATCTACGGTGGCGGTGTTGATGTTGACTCTGCCGGCATTGACGTGGCTGGTGCTGACAATTCCCGGCACGTCTATCTTCTGTCCGTCCGCCACTTCCGCCGCCAGGTTGATGCCGTCTTCCTCCGCCCCGGGAGCAAAACCGCCCGCCGCCAGGACAGCCTCTTCCACGCGGGAGCCAGCCGGGAGGGAATACACGCCGGGAGTCAGGACTGCCCCGCTGACATGGACGGCGATCAAGCCTGGGGTCGGTGTGGGCAGGAGCGTGACCGCTTCCCCGCGCGGCGGCGAGGCTGCCAGCCAGATGACCGCGGCCGCCAGTAGCCCGATCAAAATGCCGTAAGTTATAAATAACAAATTCTTGGAGTTCATAACCTTCCTCAATCCAGCCTCATGACAAGCAGGCGCTCGCCTGGATTTCCTCTCCGGTTGAGCAATCGCTCCAGCCGGCTAATGCGCTGGAAGTACGGCGGCATTTCCTGATACTCAATGGGACGGAAACCAAACTTATGATACAACGCTCCGAGTGCGCCGCGACACATCAAGTATAACGGACGCGCCGCTTGCTGGCGAAGCAATTCTTCGATGATCGTCCGGGCGATTCCCTGAGCTCGCGCTGACCCCTTCACAGTAATAGATGCCAATTCCCTCGATCCATCTGCATGGAATTTGATCTGCCCACAACCGAGGAGTTCCCCGTCCGGCGAAACAGCCACCAGAAAGCGCCGCCAGTTCAGGTCGAAGGGGTTGATCTGCCCCTCTCGAATCAGAGAACGGATGGCCGGGAAATCTTCCTTGCGCGCTGCGCGGATCGTGTACTCAGCCAAGCGCACCTGCCGCCACCAGGATCGTGAACGAAGCGACGAACCAGTGAATGAGCAGCGGATAGACGAATGATTTCGTCCGCCAGGCCACCCAGCCGAAGGCAAAGCCGCCGAAAATCGTAGAAAGCGTCTCGACCTCCGGCTTGCCGATGTGCGCCAGCGCAAGCGGGACGGCCTGCAGCCACAGCGCTTCCGGGCCAAACTTGCGGGCATAGCCGAAGAGCAGCCAGCCGCGAAAAATGAACTCCCAACCGAACAAATCGAGGAACGTACTCCACGGCAAGCCAGCGACCAGCGGCTCGTAATATTTTTGCATCGCCGGATCGCCGCGCCCCACCAGCCAGAGAATCGGCGCGATCAGCACGATCCCGCCCAATGTCAGAATAATCCCTGCTTTCCAGTCGCCAAAAGTAAAGCCATAATCCCTCGGTTTGTCGCGAAAGATTACTAAAACAATGAACATTGGGATGATGAAATACAACAGAGTGCGGTCGAGGACCTTCATCGAGAGGTCGGTATCTGACCAGGCCGGGAACCACGTCTCCCACGGCAGGAGGGGATAATGGTAATGGTCCACCATCAGGAGGAGAGTGCTGACGATCGTCAGCACGGCAATTTTCCAGTCCAGGTTAAGTTGTTCACCAAACAAGCGTCTCATGAGGACCTCGTCAATACGGGAGATATAAGGTATTCCCATTCGGACCAAATAGTTGGGACAATTTCTCCCAATCGCGCCAGAGTTCCCAGCCCCAGTT
>JBFMCM010000336.1:0-3180 GCA_040754355.1 Chloroflexota bacterium
ATCTCATCGTAGTAATGCAGGGTGCGCGGAGTCACGCCTGCCAGTTTGGAAAGTTGTTTGACGGTGTACATCTTGCCTCGTGTCATTGCGAACGAAGCGAAGCAATCCCAACCGGTTAGGAGATTGCTTCGACGAAAGCCTGCCCTGAGCTTTTCGAAGGGAACATCGCCTCGCAATGACACCGGCATGATAAACCATAACGTTACGTTAATGTCAAGGGATTTAGAAGGATGGATTACAATAAACGCATGGATATTCTTCACCAAAATGCGGAACTGTTGGCCGTCAACAAGCCGCCCGGCATTGCCGCGGTTCCCGGCGGTTGGAGGGAGAACGAACCCAGCCTGATCAAGATCTTGGAAGAGGGCTATGGAAAACTCTGGATCGTCCACCGGCTGGACAAGGTCACCAGCGGGGTCATCCTTTTCGCCCGCACCGCGGCAGCCCACCGGACCCTGAGCCTGCTCTTCGAGAGCGGAGCCGTTCACAAGATTTATCACGCCGTCGTTTGCGGCCTCCCGCCCTGGGATGAACAGACTGCCAGCCACCCGCTGCGCGTCAATGTGGGGCACAGTCACCGCACGGCTGTAGACCACAGCCGGGGCAAACCATCCGAGACTTGGTTCCGGATCCGGGAACGCTTCGAGGGCTACAGCCTGCTCGAAGCGCGTCCGCTGACCGGGCGCACGCACCAGGTCCGCGCCCACGCGGCAGCCCTGGGATTCCCGCTGGCAGCCGACACGCTGTACGGTGCTCCGGCCACGGACATCATCCCCCGCCCCGCCCTGCACGCCTTTTCCTTGGAATTCGAGTTCGAGGGGAAACCGCTTTCCTTCACTGCCCCTTATCCTGAAGATTTCAAACAGACGTTGGCAAGTTTGCACATTCGAATGTTGGCACGTTGAATATCCAACGTGCCAACTTGTAACCTGTCAACGTGCAAACGCTACGTGATTTTCCTCGCCTCCATGTAAAACCGTTTCTCATGCGCTTCGCCCATCGAGAAGGTCTTACGCGGCAGGGCGCCATCCAGAATGACCGTCTTGAACAGGTCCGACTTGTTCATACCCGGCACATAGAAACCGATGTTGCCTGCCTGCGCTCCCAGTTTATAGACCACATCCTTCCCATGGACGTAGTCAATCTTGTCCGCGCCGCCCTCCCTTAGGAAAATGTCCAGAAAAGTTTGCAGCGTGCCAACCGGCAAATTGGATGAAGGGTGTTCGATCTCGATCACGCCGTACGATACCCAGCCGCCGTCGCTGATTACGCCGATGGTTTGTTTTGGACCATGCGCATGGTCTACGTGCGCGATCACCTCTTCGGCACCGGTCAATGGAATGAGGGTGAAGTTTTTGCCATAATGTTGCTGCATGGCAGCGAAGATATTCTTCTTCAGCCCGAACAGGACGCGGTGGATGGGCTCGAATGCCAGCCCTTCGTCGTGGACGTTTTCGATTTCGACCAGGGCATACCGCGCCGGGTGGTTCAGACCTACTTCGGGCTTCATCCGCTCCCAGACGGCTTTGGCCGTGGCCAGGGAGTGGTTGCCATCGCCCATCGCAAATAATAGAACAGGTTTGTCGCCCCCGACGCCGTACTTGGCGGCAAAGACTTCCGGCCGCGCCAGTTCACGCAGTGCAGACACGACCTTCGCCTCCAGTTTTTCGTTGACGGCGTATCCGGTCAGGTGGCCGGAGTCGAGCATCAGATTGAAGTCGTAGAGTGTCTTCATCTTCGCCTTGACCCCGGCCAGCGACTCGAGCACGGTCCGCTGCGGGTCGTCAATCAGGACGAGGATGTGCGGCAGTTCGAGGGATGCGCCGGTGCGGATTTTCATGCGCGGCGGCAGGCGTTCGATGATCGTCCCTTCGGTGGCGCGCACCAAGCTGGTGGAGCCTTTGGTGTAATCATAACATTCGAGGTCGAGACAGAGCATCAAGCCGCGGCGGGTCTTGCCGCCGACAGTGCGCTCAACATAGACGAGCCCTTCGTGCGGCTGGAGGGTGCCCTGGTCGAGATAGTCGCGCATCGTAGCCTGGATATGGTGAATGCGCTCAGTCTCGCCGGGTTTCTCGAGATAGACCTCGGGCAGGATCAGGTTCAGGGTCGAGGTGGCCCTGCCCACCAGCGCGGCGGCCTTTTCCCAGTATTCGGGCTGGGAGGTAAACTGGTCGCAGGCGATGACCGCCCACTTGGTCAGGTCGGTGCCCTTTTTCGGCAGGTAGACCTGAGGGATTTGGATACCGATATCTTCGTAGGTTTTCATATTTTTTCTTGTCATTGCGAGGGCGTTCCCTTCGACTGGCTCAGGGCAGGCTTTGCCCGAAGCAATCTCCAGCCAGCCCGAGATTGCTTCGTCGCGGCTTTGCCGCTCCTCGCAATGACACCTATTTATTTATTTTTCGCGAACTCTATTATCTTCTCCGCCACCTCGGCGCCGACGCGTCCCTGGGCTTCCTTCGTAGCCGCGCCGATGTGCGGCGAGCAGATGACGTTGTCCAGTTTCGCCAGTTTCCAGTCGCTGGGAGGCTCCTCGGCGTAGACATCCAGTGCCGCACCGACCACCTTGCCGCTGGTCAAGGCTTCATAGAGTGCCTGTTCATTCACAATCCCGCCGCGGGCGCAATTGATGATGCGCACGCCGGCTTTCATTTTCTCGAATTCGGCCTGGCCGATCATATCTGCGGATTCCTTGGTTTTGGGCAGGTGCAGGCTGATGTAATCGCTCTTTACCAGCAGTTCGTCCAGAGTCACAAATCTGACGCCTTCGGCTTCCTTCACGTAAGGGTCATACGCAATGACCGTCATGCCGAGGGCGCTGGCGCGTTTGGCCACTTCCTTACCGATGTTGCCGATGCCGATGAGACCGAGGGTCTTGCCGCCGATCTCGTCCCCTTCGAAGGCTTTCTTTTCCCATTTCTCGTCTTTCATGGTGGAGGAGGCTTTATAGAGACTGCGCGCCAGCATGAACATGAAACCAATCGCCAGTTCGGCCACCGAAGCAGACGAGGCCTTGGGCGTGTTCATCACGGTGATACCCTTCGAGCGGGCATATTCAGCATCTATGGTGTCGAGGCCCACGCCGCCGCGCACGATCACTTTCAGGTTGGGACAAAGGTCAATCAGCGGCTCGCGGATCTTGGTCCGGGAACGCACGACGCAGCCATCGTAATTGGG
>JBFMCM010000337.1:0-5601 GCA_040754355.1 Chloroflexota bacterium
CGACCAGGTCTACGACATCATCAGCGGCACGGTCTACGAGGCGGGCGAATACCAGTTCGTGACCTCCTTCTACCGCTGAGAGAGGACCGGATGCGCCCGCTCGTCGTGACCGTCGTTCTGTTCAGCCTGCGCGAGGAGTCCCTGCAAGTGCTTCTGGCTGTCGCCTCCGGGATTCCACGACCGGCCCAAGGCGGGACCCTCAGCCTGCCTGCCGTGCCCCCGACGGCAGGTGAATCCCTCGAGGATGCTGCCAACCGGCTGATCGCCGCGCTGATTGACCGCCGCGAGACCCACCTGGAACAACTCTACACCTATGGCGAGGCCGGGGAGGCCGTGCGGGTGGCCTACTTTGCCCTCGTCCCGGCCGGGGCGCGGCTGGCGGGCGCGGGCGGGGCGCGCTGGGTCCCGGCGGCGGGACAGGCCGGGTTGACGGCGGCCGAGGCCGAGGTCCTGGCCTACGCCCTGCGCCGGCTGCGCTACAAACTGGAATACAGCGCGGTCGGCTTCCAACTCCTGCCGGGGGAATTCACCCTGTCGGAACTTCAGCACACCTACGAAATCATCCTCGGCGAAAGCCTGGACAAGCGCAACTTCCGGAGGCGCATGCTCCAGTCGGGCATCATCGAAGAGACGCCGCGCCAGCGCAGCGGGGAGGGGCGCCCGGCGCGCCTCTATCGTTACCGCCCGGACGCCGTGGCCGAGGTGAAAGCCCGCCGGCTTTTCCCGTAAGCACCAATTCCTTTTCTATCTCCTCAACAGGATACCCATGAACAACTCCACCACACCCTCCTCGCTCCGCCGCCTGCCCCGCAACGTCTGGGTGGTGACGGCCACCTCGTTCCTGACCGACATCTCTTCGGAGATGCTCGTCAATGTCATCCCGCTCTTCCTCGCCAACGTCCTGGGCGCAAAGACGGCCGTCATCGGCCTGATCGAGGGCATTGCCGAAACCACCGCCAGCCTGGTGAAACTCTACTCCGGCTGGCTCTCGGACAAACTCGGCAAACGCAAATGGCTGACCGTGCTCGGTTACGGATTGTCCACCATCGCCAAGCCATTCCTGTATTTTGCAGATGCCTGGGGCTGGGTGCTGGGCGTCCGCTTTACCGACCGGCTGGGGAAAGGCGTCCGCACCGCGCCGCGCGACGCCCTCATCGCCGCCTCGATTGATGAAAAGCAGCGCGGCCTGGCCTTCGGCCTGCATCGAGCGGGCGATACGTCAGGCGCGTTCCTCGGCCTGGCGATTGCCGCGGCGATCATCTGGGCCACCCAGAAGACCGACAGCCTGCTGACGCGCGCCACCTTCCAGGTCATCGTACTGGCCAGCATCGTTCCAGCCGTCTTGGCCGTGCTGGTGCTGGCGCTGGGAGCCAGGGAGGTCGCGCTGGAGAAAGGAAACGCTGCGCCGTCCTTTCGCCTGGCAGGGATGGACAAACGCTTCAAATTCTTCCTGCTGACGGTCGTCCTCTTCACCCTCGGCAACTCCTCCGACGCCTTCGTCATCCTGCGCGCCCAGGAACGCGGTCTCTCGCTGCTGCAAGTGATGGGCATGCTGCTGACCTTCAACCTGATCTACGCCCTGCTCTCCGGTCCGCTGGGCGCCCTCTCGGACCGCATTGGCCGCCGCAAACTCATCATCGGCGGGTGGACGGCCTACGGGCTGGTCTACCTCGGCTTCGCCCTCTCGCGGACCGGCTACCAGGTCTGGGCGCTCTTCGCCCTCTACGGCATCTACTACGCCGCGGTGGAAGGCACGGCCAAAGCCCTGGTGGCCGACCTCGTCCCGCCGGAGAAGCGCGGCACAGCCTACGGCCTGTACAACGGGGCCATCGGGCTGGCGGCCCTGCCGGCCTCGCTCATCGCCGGCATCCTCTGGCAGGGCGCTTTCGGCTGGGCCGGCTTCGGCGCGGCGGCCCCCTTCTTCTTCGGCGCCGGGCTGGCGCTCCTGGCCGGGCTGTTGTTCTGGCGGGGAGTGAAAGTGTAGAAAAAACATCCTCCCGCAGGTTCGATCCTTCGCTTTGCTCAGGACAAGCCTGCGGGAGGGTTTATTTCCCTTCTATCCAAACCGCAAATTCCCCTTCCGCGTGCACCGTCACCAGCGCAAACGGGAAGGGGAAATAATGTTCCGCCGGGTACTCCAGGTCCGGATCCTCCGGCGAATCCATGTAGACCTGCAAGGTAGTGAAGCCATAGGCCAACAGGTCCGCCTCGGTGCGGACCTCGGCCCGGATTCCGCCCTGCGGGCCCCAGGTCCATGAAGAGGGGGACAGGTCGGCCAGGTAGTTGGAGGGAGCGAAGTAGAAAGCCCGCGGCTCCACCGCCAGCGGAATCAATGTGCTCAGCGGACCGTCAGCCTGGTAACGGACTCCGAGGCCGTTTTCCCCCAGCCGGAATATTTTTGTCCGCCCTGCACCTGTCAGCCGAATCTCGGCCTCCCCGCTTTCTGCTCTGAATTCATCGAACATCCCGGTCGTGTCACTGAAGGCGCCCATCACCAGGCGCGGGTCGGCAGCCTCGCCGCGCTCGGGACGCCACTCGGACGGGTCGCTCAGCCCCACAGCAAACTGGCTGGCAGGCGCCACCAACTGGTGCGCGCCGTTTTTATCGAGGAAGAAGAGATGCGAGAGCCGCGCCCCGTTCGTCTCGATGACGGCAAAATAACGTTCGTTGGCAAGCACGCACTCGCTGCGCCCATCCAGGTCGGGGTCGCGTGAGCAGTCGGCCAGGCTGGAGGGTGACTCAGCCCACTCCGCGGCTGCCAGCAGGACGCCGATTTGCCCTGCATAGGCATCCCGCAGGGATTGCAGGGTCGCGTCATCGCTGGGGGCATGAAGCGTCAGATAGGTTTGCCAGGCGGATTGGGTAATAGGGTTATCCGGGGCGCGGCGCAGGGCCTCCAGCCAGGGGTCGGCCCCGGAGACGGCCAGAGCGGGCGGGTTGTATTCCCCTCCAACGGGGAAGGTCATCAAGTCGTAGCCATCCAGCACCCAGACCCAGGGATGACCGGCCAGCCAGGCGAAAGTTGCGTCTGCCATGTCGGGAACGCCCCAGGTGGAATCCGGCAGGGAACCGCCCAGGGCAACCAGGTCTGTTTCGTCGGGGGAGAACAGCGCCTCCACCAAGGCGCGGCGGACTTCGAGCGAGGGGCCGTCAGAGGTGGCCTGGGCGGGCTCAGTGGTCGGTAAAGGGACGAGGCGCGTCATGCCGGAGCGCGCCAGGCGGGAGGCGTCGGGGAGGGAAAGGAACTGGTAGCGGTAGGCAGGCTGCAGGCGCTGCCCTGAGTCGACAGGCTGAGCTCGTCGAAGCCCTATGGAAGGGTCCGAACCCGAGGCGTAGACGAAGGGACTGCCTGGCAGGCCGAAGCCTTCGGCGGCGTCCCGGCTGAGTTCGAGCGCCATATCCGCCGGCTGGCTCCAAGCCGCCTCGGGGAGGAGCAGCAATCCCTGCGCGGCCAGTCGTTTCACCTGCGGCAGGGCGGACATGAAGTCCAGGGCGGCCAGGCTGGCGGGCGTTTTCAAGTCGAGCAGAGCCACAGGTCGTTGATAAGTTTCCACCGAGTCGAGGATGTGTTTGAGGCCGTGCCGCCCGCCGTTGGGCCCGGTATGCGCCCCGTCCCAGCGGCGCAGGGCCTGGGCGGGAGTGACGGCAGGATAGACATCCCAGAAGGCGATCAGCGCCGGGGCGCGCGGCGCGGGCGGGAGGGCGTCGGAGCGGACGAGGGGGGTCTCATCGGCGGGAGTCGTCTGGCCGGGCAGGTAGGCGGCGGCCTGGAGGGAGAAGGGCTGGGATATGTACAGGCGGTTGAGGCGCACCGTGACGGTATCCAGCCGCGGGTCGCGCACGAGGCGGGCGCGCAGGCCAGACTCGGCGGGGATGACGGAGGGACGGCCTTTGGCCGGGAGCAGGAGGGTGATCTCGCCGGTCGGCGTGAGCAGGCGCAAGGTCAGGTCGTAATCAGGGACGAGGGGCAGGTCGAGCAGGTCGAGGCGGATTTCGAGGTCCGCGCCGCGGCTGCGGACGTAGACGGCCAGGAGGTCGGTGGAAGGGCTGGGCGCGTCGAGCGGGTCGAGCAGGCGCAGGTCGGTCACCGCCCAGGCGCGGCGGTTGATTGACGGCTGGCAGCCCAGCGCCGTCAGCAGAAGACAGGACAGGAAGAGCAGGGAGAAGAAGCGGCGCATGGAGCGTCTAAACGGACTGGCCTTCGAGCGCCTTGACGCGTTCGGTCTCCGGCCCACCTTTGCGACCCATGACCTTGTAGATGTTGACCGGTTCGCTCTTGCCGCGGATGGCTTGCAGGGCGGCAAACTCGACCTCGAACTCGTCCTTGACCAGTTCGGCCGTATGTTCGCTGACCAGGATGGGCCAGCCGACGATCTTGGTCTGGTCTTGCAGGCGGGAGGCCAGGTTGGCGCTGTCGCCGATGACCGTGTAGTTGATGCGCTGGGCCGAGCCGAGCAGGCCGACGAAGACCTCGCCGGTATGGACGCCGATGCCAATCTCCAAGTCGGTCTGGAGGCGACCCTCAGCCTGCCAGCGCCGATTGAGGCGCGCCAGTTCCAGGCGCATCTCCACCGCGGCGCGGACGGCGCGCCGGGCGTGGTCGGCGTAATGGACCGGTTCACCGAAAAAGGCGATCACCGCGTCGCCTTCGTATTTGTCCACCGTACCGCCGTGCTTGTGGACGACATTGGTCATGGCCTCCAGGTAAGGGTTGAGCAGGGAGACCACCTCCTCCGGCGTCATTTTTTCGGACAGGGTGGTAAAGCCGCGAATATCCGAGAACAGGATGCTCACCTCGGCGCGCTTGTTGAGGGAGTTGATGTCCTGGGTGGCAAGCAGTTGGTCCACCATCGCCGGGGAGAGGAAACGGGAGAACAGACCGCGCACGCGCCGTTTCTCGACCTCCTGGGAGACGGCCTGTTCGATAAACGGGATGACCACACCCAGGAAGAGCACCAGTTCGGGACCCGCCACCGGCAGGTACCAGCGCGCCTGGGCAAAGACGAGGTAACTGAGGACGAAATAGGCCAGCATGGCTCCGAACAAGGTGAGCAGGGTCAGCGCCGGGCGGCGTATGCCGCCGATCAGCGCGGCCAGAACTGCCATGACAAGGATGATGAGCAGGTTGGCCCAAGGTGGGGTTTCATGAAGGTACGCACCGGTCAGGGTGGTGGCGATGGCATTGGCGACGATTTCCACCCCCGGCATCGGCTCGGAGGCGGAGAAGGGGGTCGGGTAGACGTCGTGCAGCGTGATGCTGGTGGCGCCGATGAGGACGATTTTGTCGCGAAAAACAGCCGGGTCCACCAGGTCGTCCACCACGTTGGCGGCAGGATAGGTCGGGTAGGTGCCGGCCTGGCCGGCAAAGTCCACCAGGAAGCGGCCGCGGGAAATGGGAATCGCCTGCCCGTTGAAGACCAGTTTGCCGGAGGCGACGGAGGGACGGTCAACGCCCAGAGTCAGGGCGGCGCTCTCGAAAGCCCAGTGGTAATAGACGTCGCTGCCGAAGGTATCGAAGGCTTGCAGGCCGCGGCCGATGGCGTCGTCGTCCAAGTTCACTCCCGTCAGGCCGAGGCCGTCCAGCCCGAGGCGGTAGACTGG